>NZ_CDWTMG010000016.1:0-10009 GCF_977945845.1 Frankia sp. CcMO1 | reverse complement strand
TTCATTACGTCCCCTATGTGGTAGATAGTCCGGAAAAGACAGTACCTATCAACCCGTATCATTCAAGGAGTCGAAATGAAATAACTTGCGCGTTTCGAACCCTCCACAGGCCTGTGACCTGCGATGATGCTCTCGATCACGTATTTGTTACTTCATTACGTCCCCCAAGTCATATCATCGAGACCATGGCTGGAATCGCGCTGACGCCGGTGTCGTATCTGGTCCTGGGGGAGGTAGCGCGGCGTGGCAGTGCCACTCCGTACGAGCTCAAGGTCGCGGTTGCCGGCTCGATCGGTAACTGCTGGTCGTTTCCGCACGCCCAGCTTTACAAGGAGCCGCCCCGCCTTGCCGCGGCCGGACTCCTTTCTGAGGAACGGGAGGAGTCCGGCCGCAGGCGGCGGATCTTTCGCCTGACCGGCGCCGGCCGGAGCAGGTTGGCCGCGTGGCTCGCCGTCCCGGAGGCCGGGCGCACCGAGCTGCGCGATCCCGGCCTGCTCAAGCTGGCATTCGCCGATCTGGGCCGGCCGGGTGATGTCAGCCGGCTCGCGCGGGCCCAGGCGGCGGCGCATCGCGCTCACCTGGAGGTGTACCGCTCCCTGACCGCGCTGCCCGCGGGTGCCCTGGCCTGGTCGCTGCGCCGGGCCCTCGATCTCGGGCTCGGCTACGAGGAGCTCGCGGTCGAGTTCTGGGAACGCCTCGCCGCCGAGCCGGGCGGGGCGGCGCGGCGGTCAGCGGACGGTGCGGTGCCTGCCCCGGGCCCGCAGGTAGTCCCGGATGACGTAGTTGCCGAGGGCGGCGGGATCGGGTGAGAGAACCCGCCCGCCGTTGCGTCTGGCCATCTCCTCGACGAACTGCACCAGCCGTGGCTCGTCGTCGAGCATGAACACATTGACGGTCACGCCGCGCCGGGTGAGCCGGTCGACCTCGGCCAGGGTCAGCTCCAGGGTCTCGGGCATCGGCGGCCAGGAGAACGAGGGAGCCCCGTCGCGCAGCAGGTGCGCGGTGGGCTCACCGTCGGTGACTACCATGATGACCGGCTCCGCCTGCGGGTAGCGGCTCAGCAGCCGGCCCGCGATGAGCAGGGCGTGCTGCAGGTTCGTGCCCTGCACCATCTCGGAGTCGAGTCCGGCGAGCTCGACCGGCCGCAGCTCCCGGGCGTAGTCCGAGAAGCCGACAATGTGGATCTTGTCTTGCGGGAACGACGTGCTGACGAGCGTGTGCAGCGCGAGTGCCGTCGACTTCGCGATGCCCCAGGTGCCCCGCAGCGCCATCGAGTAGGACAGGTCGACGAGCAGGCACACCGCCGCCGTGGCGCGGCGCTCCGTCTCGGCGACCTCGAAGTCGGCCACCGCCAGGCGGATCGGGTGGCCCCGGCCGGGCGGACCGCCGCGCAGCACCGCGTTGCGGACTGTGCGGACGACGTCGATCGGCTGGGTGTCGCCGAACTGCCAGGCCCGGGAGGTGCCCAGCAGATCCCCGGCGGAACCCGCGTCGGTCACACTGTGATCCCCGCGGCCTCGGGCGGAGATCTGCCGGAAGATCCGGGCCAGCGCGGCCTGCCCGATCCGGCGCACCGCCCGTGGGGTGAGCTCGAGGCTCCCGGCCCGGCGGGTGAGGAATCCCTGCCGTTCCAGCTCCTGTTCGATCTCCTGCAGCCCCCGCAGATCGTCGACGGCGGACCGGCCCAGCGCCCGGGCCACCGCCTCGGGGTCGACGTCCTCCAGGGATGCCCCGGCGTAGTCCTGCCCCAGCGCGGCGGCCAGTTCGTCCAGCTCCGCGAGCTCCTCCAGCGCGGTGGTGGCGTCGCCGAGGCCGAGCGGTTCCTCGCCGGTCAGGCCGTCGCCCAACCGGCCGGCCCGCCCCCGCACCCGTCCACCCCAGTTGAGGTCCGGTCGGGACGCGCGCAGCGCCTGCGCCAGTCGTGACATCTCTGCGGCGAGCCTCAGGTCCTCCATCGCCGTGGACATCAGGTCGGCGAGTTCGGATCGCTGCTGCGGGGTGAGCCCGGCCAGTAACCGCGCGGCGGCGGCGGCCCGGCGGGCCAGCGCGTCGACCAGTTCCTCCAGCGAGCCGGGGTTCTCCGGGAAGAAGTCGCCGAACTCCTGCATGAACCGGGCGAACGCCTCGTCGGTGTCCTCACCACGGGCGTCCGCCTCCAGCAGGGCGTTGAGCGCGGCGACCATCTCCCGGATCCGGGCGAAGTCTTCGGGCGCGGCCCCTTCCAGGGCCTGCTTCATTCCCTTGAACTGGGAATCGAGGACCTCGCGACGCAGCAGCTCGGAGATCTTCTCGTACGTCTCGCGGGCCGGCGGGGACCGCCAGTCGTACTCGGCGAGCGAGCGCACCGCACGGGCGGGGTCCGCGGGCAGCGCGTCCAGCTCGGCCTCGCGCAGCCGGGCGTCGTCGGAGGGGTCGGGGAACAGCGCCGCCCGTTCCTGGCCCACGGCGGTGTCGAGCAGCCGGCGGACCTCCTGGAGCGTCCCGTCCATCCGGCCGCGGGACCGGGCCTCCCGCCGGTGCCGCTCGACGGCCCGGCGCATGTCGTCCAGACCACGCCGGCCCGGCATGCCCCGGCGCAGCAGCGACTCCAGCGCCTCCCGCGGGGTGCGTCCCTCCAGAATCTGGCGGGACATCTCATCCAGGGCGTCGGACGCGGTGAAGGGGGAGGCGAGTGGATCGGGTCCGCCGTCCCACGGGCCATAACGGAATGTTCCGGAACTCACTGTTCCTCCTGGAAGCTTCCGTGCGAGGTCAGGTGCCGCCGGGTCAGGTGCCGTAGACGGTCCGTCCGGGAAGCTCTTCCTTGGCCAACCGACGGTTGAGGTGCAGTCCCTCCATCGCCAGCTCCAGTGCGGCCGCCGCGAGCCCCGGCGACTCCGCCCCGTCCACGCCGAGCCTGGTCAGGATCGCCGCGAGCCCGGGCACCGGCCCGGCCCGGCGCAGCAGCTCGGCCGCCGCTACCAGGTCGCCGGTCTCGACCGGGCCAGCCGCGTCGAAGCGGGCCTGCAGGCCGGTGAGGTCCGCGCCGGCCAGCCTCGCCCGGAACGTCTCGGCCACCGCGCGGCGCAGCAGCAGCGCGAGGACCTCGTCCTCCCGGTCCTCCTCCAGCTGGTCGAACTCGACCTTGCCGCGTACTGCCGGGACGATCGCGGCGAGGTCGACCACCCGTGCGGTGGGCGTCTCCTCGCCGGTCAGCGCCGCGCGGCGGACCGCCGAGGCCGCCACCGTCTCGGCCGCGGCCACCGACAGCCGGGCCGATACCCCCGAGCGCTGGTCGACCTGGGGGGCGTCGCGCACCAGCCGGGTGAACCGGGCCACGATCTCCACCAGGTGATCGGGTATTTCCGGCGCGCCGAGCGGGGACCCCGCCCAGGACATCACCGCCTCCTCGCGGATCAGCTCCAGTTCGTCGGTGAGGTGCAGCGGGTAGTGGGTGCGGACCTCGGCGCCGAACCGGTCCTTGAGCGGCGTGATGATCCGCCCTCGGTTGGTGTAGTCCTCGGGGTTGGCCGAAGCGACCAGCAGCAGGTCCAGCGGCAGCCGGAGCAGGTAGCCGCGGACCTGGATGTCCCGCTCCTCCAGCACGTTGAGCAGCGCGACCTGGATCCGTTCGGCGAGGTCGGGCAGCTCGTTGACGCTGAAGATCCCGCGATTGGTGCGCGGCACCAGCCCGTAGTGGAGCGTCTCGGGATCGCCGAGCGTGCGGCCCTCGGCGACTTTCACCGGGTCGACGTCGCCGATGAGGTCGCCGACGCTTGTGTCCGGGGTCGCGAGCTTCTCGCTGAACCGCTCGCCGCGGTGCCGCCAGACCACCGGCAGCGCGTCACCGAGATCGGCCGCCAGCGCGCGGCATCGGCCGCAGACCGGCGCGTAGGGGTGGTCGTTGATCTCACAGCCGGCGACGGCCGGCGACCACTCGTCGAGCAGGCTCACCAGAGTGCGGATGAGTCGGGTCTTGCCCTGCCCGCGCTCGCCGAGGAAGACGATGTCGTGGCCGGCCAGGATGGCCCGCTCGACCTGGGGAAGGACGGTCTCGCCGAAACCGACGATGCCCGGGAACCGGGGGCCGTCGCCCCGCATCAGGGCGACGAGGTTGTCGCGCAGCTCCGTCCGCACCGGGCGGTGCGCGTGCCCGCTGCGGCGCAGCTCACCCAGGGTGGTGAGCTGCGAGGCGGCGGCCGTCGGCGGGTGGGCCGGAGATGCCACGGTCGGTGGCACGGAATGACTGGGCTGTGCCGGCAGATCCTCCACCCGTCGACGGTACGCCGATGCCGCCACCCGTGCAGCCGGGTCGGCAGTCGTCCGCTGCTGGCGTAGTCAGCCCGAGTAGGGCGACACCGAGACGATCTTGACCTTGGCCGAACGGCCGTTGGGCAGCGTGTAGGAGACGGTCTCGCCCGCCTTGCGCCCGGTCACCGCGCCGCCCAGCGGGGACGCCGGGGAGAAGACCTCGATGGGCGTGCTGTGGTCCTCGCGCGAGCCGATGAGGAACTTCTCCGTCTCCCGTTCGCCGGGGAAGCGCACCTCGACGACGGTGCCGGGGCCGGCCTCGCCGGTCGCCGCGGCTGCCTCGCCGACCTGGGCGTCGCGCAGCAGGTCCGTGAGCTGGCGAATCCGGGCCTCCTGCTTGCCCTGCTCCTCCTTGGCCGCGTGGTAGCCGCCGTTTTCCTTGAGGTCGCCCTCCTCGCGGGCAGCTTCAATTTTGGTCGCGATCTCCGTACGCCACGGGCCGGTCAGGTAGTCGAGCTCGGAGCGGAGCCGGTCGTATGCCTCCTGGGTGAGCCAAGTCTGCTGCGTCACGCGGGTCACGCTCCTCGGTGAACATCAAAAGGACCATCATACCAAAATGAATCAAGGAAGATGTCGGGCTTGGTGGCTCTGGCGGCGTCTGGACCGCCTGGAAGCCCCGGACCGGCGGGTCAGCCCTTACGGGTGATCCGACAGCCCTTGCCTTTGACCTCGACCACGAATGCTTCACGCAGGGGTGGGAGGACGACGGGACCGGCCGTCGTCCATCGGCCCTTCGGACCGGGCCGACGACGATGTCGGTGCGCCGGTCGACGGCAGCCCTGCCGTCGAAGCATGCCCTGCCGTCGAAGCATGCGCGGACGGTGCATTGTGCCACGGCGTTGGGTGACTTTTCTAGACCGAACGCGGGGCGGGCCCCGGCGGTTCCCCGGGCGAGCTCGGACCACCCGGGCCAGTGAGCTCGGAACAACGCCGGGGCATCAGGAACAATGGGCCGCATGCCTGCGGTCCACGATCGGCATGGCCTGCGCTTGATGGCCATCCACGCCCACCCCGATGACGAGTCCAGCAAGGGCGCCGCCACCATGGCACGTTACGCCAGCGAGGGCGCCGACGTGCTCGTGGTCACGTGTACCGGGGGAGAGGAGGGCAGCATTCTCAATCCCGCGATGGACCAGCCGGGTGTCGCCGCCCGGATGGCGGAGATCCGCAGGCAGGAGATGGAGGCTGCCCGGCTCATCCTCGGGGTCCGCCAAGAGTGGCTCGGCTTCGTCGACTCCGGGCTTCCTGAGGGCGATCCGCCGCCGCCCGTTCCGGACGGGCGGTTCGCCACCATCGCGCTCGACGAGGCGGCCCGTCCGCTGGTCCGGTTGATCCGTCAGTTCCGGCCGCAGGTCATCACGACCTACGATGAGTCGGGCGGGTATCCGCATCCCGACCACATCATGACCCATCGGGTCAGTGTGGAGGCGTTCGAGGCGGCCGGTGATCCCGACCGTTATCCCGAGGTCGGTGCTGACGCCGGCCTCGAACCCTGGCAGCCGCTCAAGCTCTATTACCACCTCACCTTCCACAAGGAGCGCATCCTCGCTCTCCACGAGGAGATGATGGCCCGCGGTCTGGAGTCCCCCTATGCCGAGCGGCTGGCCGAGTGGGTCGACCGCGCCGAGGACACCGGTCGGCTCACCACCCAGGTGGAGTGCGCGGACTGGTTCGAGACCCGCGACCGGGCGCTGATCGCCCACGCCACCCAGGTCGACCCCACCGGATGGTGGTTCCGGATACCCCTGGAGGCGCAGCGGGACGCTTGGCCGACGGAGGACTACCAGCTGGCCCGTTCTCTCATCGAGGTCGGCATGCTGCCCGAAGACGATCTGTTCAACGGTGTGTGACTTTCCGGTGATGTGGCCTTTTGGGGGACGTAATGAAGTAACAAATACGTGATCGAGAGCATCATCGCAGGTCACAGGCCTGTGGAGGGTTCGAAACGCGCAAGTTATTTCATTTCGACTCCTTGGACGGCATGTGACTTTTTGAACAGTATGTGATCTATTCAACGGTGCGTGGCCGCGGAGGCGGAGGGCTCGCACGGCAGGGCGTAGGGTCGGAACTGGCGCCCGTCGTGGAGTGTCCCCGTGGCGGGCGGTAACAGCAGGTGTGGCGGACACCAGAGGACACCAGGTGTGAGGACGTGGCCGTGAACGAGGTCTTCGCCGCTTCCGTGCTGGTCGAGAGGAAGATCGACGCCGGAGCCGTCGGGTTCCTCGTTGTCCTGGCACTGATCGTGGCATCCATTATGATCTTCTTCTTCCTCTCGAAGAGCCTGCGCCGGATGCGGTCGAACGTCGCCAGCGGCGAGTTCGCCGGCGGCGATCCTGATCCGAACGCGATGCGCCGGCTGGACGGTGGAGACGGGCGCCGTGGCGGGCGCGGTTCCGCCGCCTTGCCCGGGGGAGATGCGCCGGTTATCGACGGGGAGGTCGTCGAGGAGACCCCCGGCACCGCCGGCGCCGGTAGCCCGGCGGGCCCGGCGGGTGGCGGCAAGCAGCTGGACCTGCCGACCCAGCCCGGACCCCCCGCGGGCTCCGCGGGGAGCGATCGGTAGGCGGCTGCCGCAGACCCCGGTTAGGCGGGGGAGGTGGCGATATTCACGATCCGACCGGGCACGACGATGATCTTCTTGATCGTCTGACCGTCGGTCTGCCGGGCGAACTCGGGATGCGCGGCGAGCAGATCGCGAACCGTCTGCTCCGCCGAGCCGTCCGGAACCTCGAGGGTGAACCGGACCTTCCCGTTCACCTGGACCGGGATCGTCCTGACCGACTCGGCGGCCAGCGCCGGATCCCCGATCGGGAAGGCGGCCGTGCTGACCGACTCCTCGTGACCGAGGCGGGACCACAGTTCCTCGGCGATGTGCGGGGCCAGCGGGGCCGCCATCAGGGTGAGCGGCTCGGCGAGCGCGCGGGGGGTGGGGGACTTCCCGTAACTTTTGCTGACGAAGTTGGTCAGTTCGATGAGCCGGGCGACCGCGGTGTTGAACCGCAGCCCCGGGTATTCGGCGGTGACCGTGAGGATCGTCCGGTGCAGGACGCGAAGAGCCTCGTCGTCCAACGGCTCGTCGACGACGGCGGCCGCCCCGGTGGTCTCGTCGACGACGGTGCGCCACAGCCGCTGGAGGAACCGGTGCGAACCGACGATGTCGTCGGTGTGCCATGGCCGGTCGGCGTCGAGCGGGCCCATTGCCATCTCGTAGACGCGCAGCGTGTCGGCGCCGAACCGGTCGTACATCTCGTCCGGGCTGACGCTGTTCTTCAGGCTCTTGCCCATCTTGCCCGAGCGCCGGTTGACCGGGGCGCCCTGGAAGAGGAACCGGCCGTCGGGGGTCGCCGTCACCTCGGCCGCCGGGACGTACATGCCCCGGGCGTCGGTGAAGGCATCCGCCTGGATATAGCCCTGGTTGAACAGCCGCTTGAACGGCTCCTTGGTCGAGACGTGGCCCAGGTCGTAGAGCACCTTGTGCCAGAACCGGGCGTAGAGCAGGTGCAGCACGGCGTGCTCGACGCCGCCGACGTACAGATCGACGCCGCCGTCGCCGGGAACCGCGCCCGGCCCGGCCATCCAGTAGCGCTCGACGGTCGGGTCGACGAAGCGCTCGGTGTTGGTCGGGTCCAGGTAGCGCAGGTAGTACCAACACGAACCGGCCCACTGCGGCATGGTGTTCGTCTCACGCCGGTACTGCTTCGGCCCGTCGCCGAGATCCAGGGTGACCGTCACCCAGTCGGCGACCCGGGCCAGGGGGGGCAGCGGGTCGCTCGCGTCGTCCTCGGCCATCGCCGTGGGCCGGAAGTCGGTCATCTCCGGCAGCTCGATCGGCAGCAGCTCGTCGGGAACCGCGTGGGGGAGCCCGTCGGCGTCGAAGACGATCGGGAACGGCTCGCCCCAGTACCGCTGGCGGGAGAACAGCCAGTCCCGCAGCCGGTACGATCGCGCCGACCTGCCGGCGCCGATCTCCTCCAGCCAGTGAACCGTGGCCTTGATCGCCTCGCTCTTCGACAGGCCGACCAGCACCGGGGCGCCGGCCGGACCGGGCCGATACTCGCCCGCACCACTGAACGCCTCGGGCCACTGCGCCGATGGAGTCGCGGGCACTACCCCGTGCGTGGCGTACCAGTCCGCGTCCGGCTCCAGCACGGCGGGGATCGGCAGGTCGAACGCGCGGGCGAAGGAGAAGTCCCGGCTGTCGTGTGCCGGCACCGCCATGATCGCCCCGGTGCCGTAGCCCAGCAACACATAGTCGGCCAGGAAGACCGGGATGACCCCGCCACCGACCGGGTTGCGCACGTACGAGCCGGTGAACACGCCGGTGCGGTCGATGACCTCCTCGCCGCGCTGCCGGTCGCTGCGGTGGGCCGCGAACTCCCGGTAGGCGTCGACGGCGGCTCGCGGGGTCCACGCCGGATCGGCGCCCGCCTCCGGCCCGGCGGCGCCCGCCGGTTCCGTGCCGCCGCCCCGCCGTCCCGCCGGGAAGCGCCAGCTCACCGGGGTGCCCGTCGGCCAGGTGTCGGCGATCAGCGTGTCGACCAGGGGATGTTCGGGCGCAAGCACCAGGAAGGTGGCCCCCGCCAGGGTGTCCGGGCGGGTGGTATAGACCTCGATGCGCCGGGCGGTCGATGAGCCGGACGGATCGGAGGGATCGGACAGATTGAACAGATCGAACGGACTGGAGGCACCTGTCCCCTCGCCGGGGGCGACGACGGTGAACTCGACGCTGGCGCCCTCGCTCGGACCGATCCAGTTGCGCTGCATCTGCTTGATCGAGTCCGGCCAGTCGACCAGGTCGAGGTCGGAGATCAGCCGCTCGGCGTAGGCGGTGATCCGCAGGACCCACTGCTTCAGCGGCCGGCGGAACACCGGGTAGTTCCCGATGTCGCTGCGGCCGTCGGCGGTGACCTCCTCGTTCGCCAGCACGGTGCCCAGCCCCGGGCACCAGTTGACCAGCTGTTCGGAGATGTAGGCCAGGCGGTGCGCGTCGACGGCCTTCCGGCGGGACACTTCGTCGAGCTCGGCCCACGCCAGCCCGGCCGGGTTCGCCGCCCGGACCGCGTCAACCGACACGGCCGTGTTCCCCCCGGCGGGGCCGGCTACCGGCGCCCGGGTGCCCGCGGCGAACTCCTCGATCAGCTCGGCGATCGGCCGGGCCCGGTCGGCCTGCGGGTCGTACCAGCTGTTGAAGATCTGCTGGAAGATCCACTGCGTCCAGCGGTAGTAGCCCACGCCGGTCGTCGCGATCTCGCGGCGGGTGTCGTGGCCCAGCCCCAGCCGGGAGAGCTGGCGGCGCATGTTGGCGATGTTGGTATTGGTGGTGTCGCGGGGATGCTGGCCCGTGTTGATCGCGTACTGCTCGGCGGGCAGGCCGAAGGAGTCGTATCCGAACGGATGCAGCACGTGCCGGCCGGACATCCGCAGGTAGCGGGCGAACACGTCGGTACCGATGTACCCCAGCGGGTGCCCGACGTGCAGCCCCGAGCCGCTCGGATAGGGGAACATGTCCATGATGTAGAACGGCTCCCGGCCGGCGACCTTCTCGAAGTCCGCCGAGAGCGGCCCGACCGGGTTCGGCGAGTTGAACGTGCCCTCGTCGGCCCACCGGTGCTGCCAGCGCCGCTCGATGTCGGCGGCGAGCCGGGCGTCGTACCGGAAGCTCGGCTCGCCGCCCCCGGTCCCGGCGGGGGCGCCGCCCGCGCCGCCCGCGGTGCCCGCG
>NZ_CDWTMG010000015.1:0-45012 GCF_977945845.1 Frankia sp. CcMO1 | reverse complement strand
ACGAGTTCACCCGGCTCCGCGAGCCGATGGCCCCCCAGGCCGCGGCCCGGCTGGCCGGCACGCCGCTGCCGCCGGTCGCGGCGTACGCCGAGCGCGTCGCGGACCTGGCCGCCGGCCATGACCTCGTGATCGTCGAAGGCTCCGGCGGGCTCCTGGTGCGCCTCGACAGCGAGGGCGGCACACTCGCCGACCTCGCCCCGACCGCTGCAAGTGCAGGACGCTTCCCGGTCACCACCGTGGTCGTGGTGACCGCCGGACTCGGCACCCTCAACCACGCCGAGCTCACGGTGGAGGCCGCCCGGGGCCGCGGACTTGCCCCGCGCGGTCTGGTCGTAGGCGCCTGGCCCCGGCAACCCGGCGCCGTCGAGCGGGAGAACCTGCGCGACCTGCCCGAACTCACCGGCGTGCCACTGCTCGGCGCCCTACCCGACGGCGCGGCGGCCCTGGACACCCCCACCTTCCGCGCCCGCAGCACCACCTGGCTCACCACCGCCACCCCACCCCCGTGACCCGCATCGGCTCGCCAAGTGCGGAGCGCCGCGAGCTCGGACAGGGACAACTGACGCAACCCATACAAGAGTGCGGGTAGTACACGGATGCGCCGCCTTGATGCCGACCCCCGGTAGCGCATCAGCACGGCGACGCCCGCGCCGCCGTTCCGCGCGTCGGTACCGGAGCCAACAACGCCCTGCAGCCGCCGGATCGCGAACGTGTAGGCGGTCAGGCCGAGGTACACCTCGGTCTTTCCGCCACCGGTGGGGAAGAACAGGAGGTCGATGATGGCGATGCGGTCCGCGGCGCGCTCTGGGTGCGCGGGGTCGGTGAGCGACGGCAGGTTCAGGAGCACGAAGGCGAGCTGGAACGGCCGCCAGGAGGCCGCCGCCTCACCCTGGTCGCCGAGCAGCCGGATGCCGGCGTCGATCCGTTCGGCCGCTCGGCGCCTCGTGGAGCGCATGCTCGGCAGCCGGGCGCAGCTGCTCGGGCAGCTTGCCGACCTCCTGCAGATCGCCACTCGCGGTCGCGTCGGTCTCGGGAAGGCTCGCGGAGCTCGAAGCCGCGCCGCGCGCGCCCGGCTTGGGACCCAACATCCCGACCAGGTATCGCTTCGCGGGGACCCATCGCGCGAGGCGGGAGTTGCTCGTGCTCGCCGTCCCACGGGCCAAGCAGGTCACGCCGGACGAGTTCCTCCAGCGCCCCTCGGACCTCGTACGACGTCGCGGACTCGAACGGTTGCGGATCATCCAGGGACAGCCTCTGCGCCGGCCTCTGCGCCACCAGCTCATCCCATCATGCGCCACCGACGAAACGCTGGACCTCCGTTCGCGATGCCGGTCCCGACGCCGCCCCGAGGACGACTGCCGTGGCGGTTCGGGTGTGCACCTGGCGGCGATCTGCGCGGCGGCCAGTCCTCACGCGCGGGGTGAGCATCGCTAATCAACGGCGCGGGCGCATCGATGGCCACCCTAACGTGAGTCTCTGACGTTCCGCCCTGGTTTCGGGCCTTGCGCCATCGAACGGTGGCCGCGGGTGAGAGTTTCGCGAAAGTAGCCCGGGATATGACGGTCTGTCGCGAGGGGGACCCGTGAGTGCCATCGGTGAGGCGAAGGCGGCGATCGCGTCGGCGTCGGGCGAGGCCGATCAGGCGATCGGGGCGGTGGGGCAGGCGGCGCAGTCCGTGGATGAGGCGTTGACGCTGATCGGCCAAGCGGCCGAGGACAGCGGGTCCGACACGATCGAAGAGGCGCAGGCCATGTACCAGCAGGCGCGCGAGCAACTCGACGAGGTCATGACCCTGCTGCAGAGGGCGCAGCAGACCGCCGACGAGTACGCGGACAGCCTCTGAGGGCGCGAGTTCCTCGTGGTTTCTCGTGTCGCCCGCGCGGTCGCGCTGCTCGCGCAGGCCGTGGACGCGGGAAGCCAGGCGCAAGGGGCGTGCTCGACGGCGGACGAGCACGGGCGGGTCATGCGCGATGCGTACGGCCCGATCGCCGAGGATTCCGGCCACGATGTCCCTCAAGCGGCCCACCGCGACGTCCTCGACGCGCAGGAAGCGTTGCTGGAAGTCTCGAACCGCCTGCACGGCGCGGCGGAGGCACTGCGCGACTACGTGCGGCGCATCGCGCCTGGCCTCGCCGGCGACTTCTCTCCCGGCTCGGTGTACCGTCCAATCGGGGCAGAACTACTCGATCTCGCCCGAGAGAGTCAGGCGCAGAAGAGTAAAAAGGCACGTTGGCTTGACGAACTTATTGAGGGTGGCGAAGAAATATCAGAGGCAGCAGACACGACCCTTGACAACGTGAGTTCGATCAAGCCTGCTTACACCAAGATGCCGGAACCGCCGGGTCCCGCGTCTGCTGTCGTCAGTCGACCACGAGATCTCTCGATCCCTGTAGTGTCCTCATCGGAACCTTCCGCCGGCCACGCCGCTGACATCGCCGTCGCCGTTGTGACCGTCGCCTTGGGCGCGCGGCGGTTCTTCCGCAGAATGGGCCAATGGCGAAGGAGTGGAAATGCCGGTAGCGGAACTGCGTGAGCACATCCGCCAGACCCTGTCGACGAGCGACGATCTTGACCGGGCTCTAGTGGAGCGAATGGGGGGTGCTAGGTGGGCAAAGGCAGCGCTGGCTGGTGCCTTCGTGACCGCGGTCGGTCGGCGCTTTCCTTCGCCGCCGACTCGTGAAGAAGTGGCGGAGTTGGTGGCGCGGATCCGTGAGAAGTACGTCGCTGCCGACGCGCTCCCTCCCATGCTGGGTGAGGCGTTGGTGAGGTCCGGCTTCGAGGACCAGTCCCTGCTCGAGGGAATGTCCGCCAAAGAACTCACGCAGGGGCAAGCGATGATGACGTACGGGATCGTCCATGATCTCGGTCTCAAGGGCGCGGAATTTGAGGAATTCCTCACGGAGTCGGCGAAGACGGCGCAAGAATATCTGGGCGAGTGACGAGCGAGATCGGAGAATCTACCGGTGGACCCCGAGTATGGTCGCCGTGCCGTCACCGACTTGTTCCAAGGTGTTCGGCCGCCGCCCCCGCCGATCGATGAGCAGGATTCAGGATTCTTCGACCACATCGTAACCGTCACATTCACCCTTTGGGTCCAGGAGGTCCTTGGTAACGCCGGGGAAGCAGCTATCGGCAGAATCCGGCGCGAGTATCCATTGTTCGATCTGGACGGTCGACGGATTCCCGCATGGGTCATCGAGGGATTCATCCGATCCGCGCTCGGCGACGTGACGATGATCCAGGGAATTGACGCGGAAACGAGGGCCGACGTCCAGATCGGTCTCATGTCGAAGTTCGCTGAGACGGAACCAATCTTCGACGAACGGCGAGCGGTGTTGGTCGAAACGGCCGTTGACGCCTTGGCAGAGATAGGCCGACGCAAGCCAGGTCGGCCCGCCTGACTCGTAGTGAAATGCGCTCAAGCTTGATCCTGGCAGAAGCTCGCCCGGACGGCCTATGTACCAATTCGAGTGCCCGAGAGGAATTCCGGACCTATTGCCCAATTCTGCCATGCGGGGCAATTGCCTTTTTGTTGACCGGCACTCTTCGCGGATCCACTTACCCGTCGATGACTATGAAGCGAATCGGTTCTGCCAGAACCTTCACGGCGCCAGACAGGTCTGCCAGCCGGGCGGCGAGGGTTGCTGTTGCCAGGCGTTCCGGCAGGGCTTCGTTGAACTTCAGGCCCTCGAGGGCACGTTCGTCGATGTCCGGCAAGCACAGGCGGTCAGCGGCGTCGGCGCTGCCGGCTTTCCACATCTCGAGCGTGAGGTCGGTGCGCATCCGGATGCTGGCGTCGTCGAAACGCTGGACGCCGTCGGTGAGGTCGGACAGCGTGGCGGCGAGGGTGGCGTTGGTGCGGTAGCCGCCCCAGGTCCACCACCTGACGTCGTCGTTGATCCGGGTGATGACGGTGCCGCTGGGATGCACGGTGGGCAGGTTCTCGTCGCGCACCTCGGCGAGGGTCCTTCGGGCGCGTTGGGTCAGGGCGACCGGTGGATCGGCGCCGAGCAGCACCTCACGGGTGGCGTGTGACAGGGCGAAGCTAGCTCCGGAGATCCCCGGTGTCATCCAGCGAGCCTTACCGCCGCCTTCGGCGGGCTCGACGTAGCAGCGCCTGCGCTTCCAATCGGTCCAGGTAACCTTCCAGCTCCGCCCGCTCAGGAGGAGCAGCCGAGGTCCGTCAATCTTCTCGGTGAGGAGCATCGGGTCGGTTCGCCCAATCTCCTGCCGGCCCGCCAGGACGGTGAACTGCGGTGGCGCCGTGAAGACGGCGGTCATACCCATGAAGTGGCGGTGCCCGAATCGCTGTTCGGCGGTCGGGCCGATGAACAGCAGCTCTCCGTCCTGTTCGACGAACCCGCGCTCGATCAGGTGCCGCATGATCGGTTCGGCGCTGCTGTCGAAGGGCGCCAGCCCGTTCCAGGCGTCCTTCCATAGCGAGCTACCGATCCGATGTTCCTGCAGGCACAGCGCCAGCAGTTGCTGGGCCACGATGTGCCGCGGCTCGGGTGGCGCGACGACCGGTTCGACATACCCCTTTCCCCACAGGTGAAGCATCCCTGCCGACCAGAGCAGAGCCTGGCGGTTCAGGGCCAGGAACACGGCGTTGCGGGAGCCTCCGGGGCGGCGACCGGTCCGACCGAGGCGCTGCAGGAAGCCCGCCACGCTGGAGGGGTGGTTGATCTGGATGACACGGTCGAGGTCACCGACGTCGATGCCCAGCTCGAGCGTCGACGTGGACACGATCACGCAGTCACGGGCCTCGGCGAAAGCCTGCTCGGCCCGGTGCCGTTCATCCGCCGACAGGGAGGCGTGCGACAGGAAGGTGGTCACCCCGCGCTCGCGGAGGGCGGCACCGATCTCCTCCACCAGTTGCCGGGAGTCGCAGAACACCAGCCGCTTCTCCCCCGCATGCAAAGTTGCGATCACCGTGGCCGCGTTGTTGACCGACCCCACGTAGTCGAGCTCGACGTCGGCGGGCGGTGGCGAAGAGCGTGGCGAACTCCCTCCCACGGAGAACGCGTCGGGGAAGATCTCGTCAGCAGCCGTTGCAGCACGGACGTCGGGGGCGACGACGAGGGCTGGGCGCTGGCCACGGCCCGAGCCCTGCAACCAGTCGAGCAGTTCGATCGGGTTGCCGACGGTCGCGGACAGTCCCACCCGCTGGATCGGTCGGCCCGCGACGCGGGACAGCCGTTCCAGGACGGCGAGCAGGTGCCATCCGCGGTCGTCCCCCGCGAACGCGTGGACCTCGTCCACCACGACGGCTCGCAGTCCCGCGAAGAACGTCTCCTGCTCGACCTTGAGACTGATGAGCATCGCTTCCAGCGATTCCGGAGTGGTCAGCAGGAGGTCCGGGGGCTCGCGCAGGATCCGCTGCCGCCCCGCGGCCAACACGTCCCCGTGCCAGATCGCGACCCGCCGCCCCAACCAGCCCGCATACTGCTCCAGACGCGGCTGCAGGTTATTGAGCAATGCCTTCAAGGGGCAGACGTAGATGACCGAGAGGCCCGACCAGTGCCGCTCCTCCATCGCGGTCAGCAGCGGGAACACGGCAGCCTCGGTCTTGCCACCGGCGGTTGGCGCGAGGAGCAGCGCGTCTGCGCCGTCCAGGACAGGATCGACCGCTTCCCGCTGCAACGCGCGCAGCGTCCGCCAGCCGAGGCTGTTGACAATGTGGTGGCCGAGCACCGGGTGCAGCCGGTCGAAGGCGGTCAGCACGCAGACGTCCCGGTCACGGCAGATCGAGGTCGATGTCGTCGGCCCGGGCTGCGTTGCGCTCGACCTCGGTGAGCTCCGCCGAGGTCACGGTGAGCGCGTAGTGCTTGCGGGGGTCGAATTCCGCGAACTCGTCCACCCTGTCCAGGACGTCCGCGACCAGCTTGCGCAGGAAGATCCGCGGCGCGACACCGACCTTGCCGCCGAGGCCGCCGGTCACCGCCTCGGCCAAGTCAGCCACGTAGGCGTCGTCCACGACCGCGGCGACCCGACCGGGGTTGCGCGCGCCGCCGACGAAGAGATCGCGCACGGCCCGGCCCAGCTCCCCGAGCCGTGCGAGGTCGAATCCGGAGAGCCGTAGCTGTACGGCACGGGGCGAGTCGAACCGTGGGTCCGTGGAGAAGTCGGTCGCCAGCCGTTGCGCCAGTGGGGCGAGGCGCTGGACCCCTTGCTGACCGTCGAAGAAGGCCGGGGTACCGGTGATGATCAGGAACAGGCCGGGGAACCGGCCGGCATCGATCTCGTCCAGGAGCTGCCGGAGCGCGTTGAGGCCCTTCTCCCGCACGTCGCCACGGACTCGTTGCAGCGTCTCGATTTCATCGAGGACCAGGAGCAGCCCGGGATGCCCACAGTCACGAAGGACCGTCAACAAGCCTTGCAAGAAGCCCAGCGCCGCGAAGTGGTCAAGGTCTCCACGGACACCAGCCGACCGCCTGGCAGAGGCCGCCACGGACTTCTGGCCCCCCAGCCACGCGATCAACGCCTCCGCCGTCGCGGCGTCCTCGTCCAGGCGCGCCCGCCGATACCCGCGCAGCGCCGCCGAGAACGCCGGAGTGGTCCGGGCGACCTGAGCCAGGCGTTGTTCCAGGAGCGCAGCGACGGCTGCTTCGAGCCCGGCAGCGTCATCCGGCGAGACCTGACCGGCCTCGAGGGCTTCCTCTTCAAGGGTGTAGAGCCAGGAGTCGACGATGCCCCGCAGCGCGCTGGGCGGGTGAGTGGCCGTCGTCAACCGTTCGGTGAGCCGCCGGTAGACCGTCTCCAGCCGGTGCAACGGGGTCTCGGTCTCGGAGATCTGCACCTCGGCGGTGGCCATGCCGACGCGCTTGGCGCGTTCGGCCAGCCACCGGGCGAAGAACGTCTTGCCCGATCCGTATTCGCCCCGCACGGCGTGGAAGGCCGCACCACCCCTTGAAACCGCGGCAAGGTCCTCGTCCGTGGCCGCCACGAACCTGTCCAGGCCGACGGCGAACAGGTCCAGTCCCTGCTGCGGCACCGTACCTCGGCGAAGCGCGTCAATCACCTCGCGTCGACGCGCCGAGCTGACCGGACGGCTCACTCGGGCACCTCGAACTGCTGCCGAAGCCGTGGAATGTCCAGGCGCAGGGTCCGGCCGTCGTCGACGACGCGCACGACTTCGTACCCCTCGACGTTCAGCAGTCGCTCGAGGGTCGCGGCGAAGAACTGCGGGTTGCGTCCGGCCCGGCCGGCTCGTGCGGCGACGGCCGCCAAGGGCAGCGTCCCGCTCGCAGCGACCAGGGCGTCGATGACCGCGGCGACTTCCGCCTTGCCCGGAGGTTTGCGCACGAACGACTTCTGGACGGCATACACCTCGCCGTCGACCACCCGCGTTCCGAGTGATTCACGCGGCGACGTCGCGACGTCGCCCACGCCTGCCGTCGCCATGCCGGGAACCTCGAACAACGAGTCGTCTTGCGGGGCCTGGACCGCCTTGCCGGTCCGGGGCCGGCCAGTCTCCGAAGGAGCGGCAAGGCCCGCTTCCGCCGCCCGCGCGAGGGCCACGTCGGCGGCGGGCCGTGCCTCCCACCAGGGCGGGGTCACCGCACCAGGCGCGAGCACGGACCAACCCGCGGGCAGGCCGTCCGTACCGGGCAGGAACGTCAGGATCGGAACGGTGACTTCCGTCAGTGCTGCACCTCCGTGGTAGCCGCCCCGGCGGGGGGTGTAGTGGACGTCCTCCCGCCAGGCAAGCACGACCCGGCCGCCGGCGGCGAGGACGCGCGGCCCCGCTACCTCGACCTCGCCGGGTCCAGGGGCCCCGCTCCGCCATCTGGCCGATTCGACGCCGGACGCGGCTGTCGGGCCTTGCCCCGGCTGGGTCCGGTCGAGCACATGACCGTGATCGGACACGATCACCACCGGTCGCGCGTAGCCGCGGGCGGCGTCCAGCAGGTCGGGCAGGAATGTGATGTCCTGCAGTCGCCAACCGGTGCGGTCGCCTTCCCTGCCGTGGTCGAGCGCGTCGTCGATCGTGTTCAGGACGACGCCGACAACCCCGGTCCCGGCCAGCGCTTGCACGAGCGGCTCGGACAGCCGGTGCCCCGCGGGGCCGACCAGGTCCGCCTTGTGGAACAGCACTCCCTCGCGCCGCCTGGACCGCCAGAAGGCGGCGAACCCCGACGACTCGGTCGCCCGGTCACCCGCCGTCAGCGTTCCGGTCAGCAGGCTGGCCCGGCTGAGCTGGGTGGTTGAAGGGAGCACGGATGCCGCTGCCGCCCGCCGGGCGGCCTGCGGCGAGATCTCGGTCCAGGAACGCTCGAGCAACTGCTCGCCCAGTTCTGCGGCGACGGCGCTGCTCATCCCGTCCAGGACGATGATCAACGGCGCGTGCCGATCACTGGTCAGCGGGGCGGCGATCCTCGCCAGGAGATCCTCCACCAGCAGGCAGCCATCCGGCGCCGGGGTGGCGGCCTGCGCGGCCCACGTGGTCAACCGCGCGGCGAACTGCTCGTCCAGGTCGTCCCGGCGGGTGCGTACCGCGTCGTGCAGGCGCCGGTAGGCGTGCCCGACCACCTCGTCGCCTGATGGATCACCCATCCAGACGACGGCCAGCGCGCGATCCACCCACCCCCAGTCCGCGACCTGCCGGGACAACCCCTCCGCGACGGAGGTCACCACGTTGGCCGGTGCACCCGACAACCAGCGCAGCAACCGGACCCCCATCCGTGCGACGTCCAGCCCACGCGAGTCCAACCGCACCAGGCTGTGCTCCTCGACGGCCTCGAGCGCGGCCTCGGCGGATGCGATCGCCTCCGCGTCGGGGATGCCGGCAGCGGGCACGGCAAGCGTCATGGCCAGCGTGCGCATCCTGGCGCGCAAGGCGGAGGGAAGGACCCGGCTGAACGCCAGCGCCTCGGTCAGACCAGCCTGGGCGGCAAGCCCGTCCGCCCGACGGGCCACCGCCAGCACCCGCCCGGCGACCTCGCTGTGCGGGCCACGGCGCTCGGCGTCCGCCACCCACCGCGCCAGCGCACCCTCGACCACCTCGCCCAGGGCACGCAGCTCCCCGGGCGTGGTGACGACGCCACCGAGCAGCCCACCGAGCGCCAGGGCGGCATCCGCCGAGGCGCCAGGCGCCGCCGCCACCGCGCAAATCAGGCCCAGGGCCATCGCGTCCCCGGCCCTACCTGCCACGGCCAGGGCCAGCATGACGGGCGCAGCGGTCCCTACCTGCGCGGTCAGCCAAGCGGCGATCCCCGCTCGCTCCGGGCCGGAGAGGCGGGCGAACCGCTCCGGCGCCCCCGGCCGCTGCGTCCAGCTCAGCAGCGTGTCCGCGTCCA
This sequence comes from Frankia sp. CcMO1, assembly GCF_977945845.1. Lineage (NCBI taxonomy): Bacteria > Bacillati > Actinomycetota > Actinomycetes > Frankiales > Frankiaceae > Frankia > Frankia sp. CcMO1. The sequence continues at coordinate 35,713 of NZ_CDWTMG010000015.1, read as the reverse complement.
AGCTCCCGCTACGCGCCTCGTCGGCCAGGTCCAGGCGGGCGCCGACGAGCTCCCGCACGGCCGTGTCGAGGGTTAGCAGCCCGCCCTGGGCGGGCCAGCCGAGCGCGGGCTCGGCATCGATCAGGGCGTCGACCAGCCAGGGCGCTTGCCGAATCCGCGGATCGACGTCGTGGGCACCGAACCGTTGCTGGACGATGTCGACACGGTCGACCGACAGAACCCGGGCCCGCAGGGCGACCCCTTTCAGATCCCACCCGAGGTCGTCGCCCACGCCGGTCGTGATGACGAGCAGGTCATCACCGACCGGCGCCTTGCTCAGGTGGTCGTGCCAGGCCTCGACTGCCCCCAAGACGGACTGCTGGTCGCTGACCCGCACCACCCTGCTGGAGGCGTCGACCGTCACCGTAAAGTCCGTCGCTACCGGATCCGTGTAGCGGCCGTGCACCAGGACCAACCGGGGCGCGGTGGTGGGCCGATCCCGATCCCGATCCCGATCCCGATCCCGATCCCGATCCCGATCCCGGTCCGGGTCGGGCGCGACGGACGGCGTTCGACCGAGCTCCCGCTCGACGAGCGCCTGGAGGACACGCCGGTTGAGCGCCGGTGGCGCACCCGTCACCCCAGAGCCTCCTCATCGTCGTGGGAACCCTCGACGGCGCCGACCTGGTGCCAGCCGATCTCGATCTCCACGTCAGGGTGGGCGGCAGCGAAGTCGCGGATCTCGCCCGTCACCTGCGCCACCAGAGCCGGCAGCGCCGACTCCACCGCGCTGGCCCGCACCCGCCGCGCCTTCCCCGATCGCGCGGGGCCGGAGGGAATCCCCGGTTGCTCCACGTCGGTCAGGCTGATCTGACCGGCACCTGCTGGCGGCTCCGCCGACAGTGGAGGCGCCGGCGTTGGTTGCGGACCCGGCGGCGGTTGCGGTGTCGCCGGCGGTTGCAGTGTCGGCGGCGCCACGGACGCCAGCCTGGCCGCCTCGCTGATCAGGGTGACCGCCCGCTGCCGCACCGACTGGAGAACGGGTGCCAAGGGCCGCTCGAACTCGGTGGCAGCTGCGGCCGTGGCGACCTCTTCCAGCAACCGCTCGGCCTGGTCGGCCAGCCGGTCCCCTCGGGCCACGAAGCCGCGGACGGACGCCAGCAGGGTCCAGTCGACCGCGTCCAAGGCTGCCCGCACCTGCGGCGCGGAGGTGATCGCCAAGGCCAGGACCACGTCCTCGACGTCGTAGCCGGCGGCGGCGAGGACACGGACCAGTTCGGTGGCCTCCCGCGCGGCACCGAGCCGTGCGAGCAGGTCTGCCGCGTGCCGGACAGACACGACTCGCGCTGCATCCGGGCGATCGGCAAGGCCTAGGTCACCGGCATGCCGATCCAACGAGCGGCGCACATCGATGACCGGCGCCTCGAGCGTCCTGACCCTTTCCCCGACGTCGCCGGCCAGGCGGGCGACGTTGCGGGCGAACAGTGCGTCCGGCACCTTCAGCCCGAACAGGGTCGCCGCGCGCCCGCGGGCGGTGGCGAACTCCGCCTCGGTCGGCAACTGTTGCGCGCGCAGCGCCCATCCGGTGCCGAGCCGGTCCAGGCTCGGCGGTACGGACTCCACGTGACCTTGGAACACCCACGCCCGGTCGGCCAGCAGCGCGTACGTGCTGATGACGAGACTGCTCGCGAAGCGGTCCAAGCCGGTCCAGCCGAGGTCTGCGATCCAGCCCCGAATGTCCTCGACGGCGAAGTCACCACGGACGCCGATCTGCGCAGCGTGCTGGTCGATCCGGCGCCGCCACTCCGGTGACACGGTCAACGGTCCGTCCGCGACCTCACCGAGCTCCAGCGGATGCACTATTCGCCGCGCGAGCGCGAGCTGGCCGGACTCCAGGAGCGTCCGTCGTTCGCCGTCCTCCATCGCCCGGGCGATCCAGTCATGGACGTTGCGCAACTCCGCGGGAGTGACCGCCCTGCGGCTGCGGTTGGGGTCGAAGTCGGGGTGCTTGGGGTACAGAGTGGAGAAGAGCCCGTCGGTCAGGGACAGCAGGTTCTGCTCGAAACCTGCTCCCCCCAGCAGCCTCGGCGCGTGGCCCGGGAGCAGCGACCTGACGTGGCCCTCGTCGCCGACCTGCGCCGACAGGTTCGCCTCGTCGCCTCCGGCGATGCCGTACAACTGCTGCAGGATGACCCCGAGCTGTGAGGTGAGGGTGTCCCGCTGGGCCTGCAACTGGTGCCGCACTCGGATCTGGTCCTCGGCGCCGAGGTGCGCCGCGTAATCGGCGAGCCGCTCCCGCTCCAAGAGGTAATTGATCTTGAGCAGCCGGCCGAGCTGGCCGCGTCGCTGGTCCGAGAAGAAGTGCGGCAGCCACACCACGGTGGGGGTCTCGAGGCGGTCCCGCTTCAGCCGCTCCACGCGGCGGGCGTCGTCGCTGGGGTAGTGCCCGGGAGCGTCGAACGGGTAGTCGAGGACGACCCGGACCCGGCCCTGCGTGATGGGGGAGAACTGAGCATCCGGCAGATCAGCCTCGTCACGGACGTTGGCGAACACCAGTTCCGCGGTTCGCCGGGTGCCCCGCCAGACCACTGGGCGCTCGCAGACGAACTCCCCGCCACCCTGGACGCCGAATGCCCGCCACAGCTGGTCCTTCACCCAGATCCGACGCGCACCCAGGGAGTCCTGCTCACCGACGGCGTCGAGCAGGGGCTCGATGTCCAGGTCCGTCAGGTGCAGGCTGAAGACCGGGTCCTCGTCCCCGTCGGCGCGCAGCTCACCGAACTCGCCCTGCAGTTCCCGCAGCCGGCCGACGACGAGTTGGCCCGGGGTGCTTACCCGGGACCTGATCGAGCCGTGATTGAGCGCGGCCAGCCGGGCCCCGGTCAACCGCGCCAGCGCGGGGACATCGGGGGTGATCGCAGCCAGGAGCAACGTCTTCACGAACCGATCGTCGGCGACGAACCGATTGTCGGTGTCGCTGCCGTACTTCTCCAGCAAGTAGGCGCGTGCCTTTGCGTGGAACCGTTGCGCGGCATCGGCCTCGCGCCGCAGCCGGTCGGTGAACGCCTCGCCGGTGCCGTCGGCGAGCACGTCCCACAGGTCGCCGAGCGGGATGAGCTGCCCGAGCTTCAGATCCTCCCGGCGGCGGAACAGCATCTCCTGCAACAGTTTCAATCCGGTGCGTTCCCGTTGCAGCGCGCCGGACAGCGCGACCAGCACGTTCAGCAGGGCCGGGGACAGCGGGTACACCTCCCGGAAATCCTGCCACGTGGCGCCGGTGGCGCCACCGGCGTCGAGCAGGACATCCCGGGTCACGGCGCTCGTCGACTCCACCGAGGCAAACGCGTCGTCCAGCGCCGCCCGTCCCGGCCCGGGCTTCACCTTCAGCACGCGTTCCTTGATGATCGCCGGAAGGTTGCGGTCCTCCAGATTCACCACGTCGAAGCGAGCCGCGAGGTACTGCACCTGCGTCTCGAGGTTCTTGACGTCCGCGCCGGTGACGTCCTCCCCGACGAGCTGGGACAGGTCCCGCTGCCGGGAGATGAACGACACGATCGGCAGCGCCCGCTCGGCCACCCCGGACTCGATCAGCTTCACCAGCGAACTGACCTGGGCGTCGACGAAGTCCCGGTCGCTCATGTGCGCCTGAAGCCACAGGATCAGCTCGTCCAGGAACAGGATCAGCCCGTCGTACCCGAGCGACTTCGCGTGCCGGGTGATCACGGACAGGCCGTTCTCCAGCGGGATGAACGCTCCCGCGTCCCCGCTGGCACCCCGCACGTACGACGACATCGGCCCCGACAGCAACGCCGACACCAGGGCGTCCCGCGCCCGATCACCGGCCGGCGCCGTGAACGCGCGATCCAGCTCGGCCGGCGTCCATCCCGTGACACCCGCCTCCTCGATCACGTCGAGGTCGTCGTCGCCGCCCGAGGTGTCCGAGGTGCCTCCCGCAGCACCCAACCATTCCGCGAACCGGGCGTCGTCGGCCAGGAACTGCCGCTGCCGCGCGGCGTCGGCGAGCATCGCGTCGGCCCGGTAGACCGGAGGTGTGCTGCGGTCGGGATGCAGGGGGCGGATGGTGGCGACGTACCCCCCGAGGATCGCCGACCCGAGATCGGCGGCCCCCACGAGGTGGTACGGCACCATCAGGAACTTGCTGCCCCGCAGCCATTCGTCGTGGTCGGCGATCACCGGCTGGAGACGAGGTTTCGCCCGGGCCGCAGGCTCGTTGTTCAGGATTGCGTGGAGCACGGTCAGGAAGTGGCTCTTTCCTGACCCGAACGAGCCGTGCAGGTACGCCGCGTGCGACGAGCCGTCCCGCATCGCCGCCTTGACGATCGAGAGGGCCTTCCCGAACGCGTGCTGCAACTGATCGGTGACGACGTATTCCTCGACCCGTTGCGCGGTCTCGGCGAACCCGCCCGACAGTTCGACCTTGAAGTCACCCGCGTGCACCGACTCCGGAAGGTCGATCACGTCCCGCAGGAACAGGTCGCCGCTCAAGCCAGTTCGCCCCGTGTCGTCGTCATCATCAACGTCTGGTCCTTGTCGTCATCGGCTGGGGGCGCTCACCTGGAGCCGTCGTAGCACCTCTTCGGCGAGAGCCCTGAACTCGGAGAAGCACACCTGGACGTACCTCTGGGTGCTCCCGATCGCGCCGTCCGCCGCACGCAGGTCAAACATCGGTTTGCGTGCATCGTGCGCCAGCGGCATCAGGCTGCGGTAGTTGCGAACGGTGGCGATCTCGTGCCCCGCCGCTGGCGCTCCGTCGCCGTCGCCGAGCACCGCCGCGGCGTACACGCCGGGGATGCGGTCCAGCCACAGCTGGTACGCCCGTACCGGCCGGTCGAGCCGCATGCTCGGCTGCATGACGACGTACCCGAGGGGTGTCATGTCTCCCGCCGGTGCGCCGATAGCGGACGGGACCCGGGGCAGCGCCGTCGTCTGCCAGTCGGCACGCCACTTGCGCAGCACCGGCCCGAGGTTTCGCAGGCCCTGGGCACTGAAGAGATCAGCGCCCAGCGGCACGATGACGTGTTCGGCCAGCAGGAGCGCCGACCGGTTGAGGGCACCGAGATTCGGGCCGACATCGACCAGGACCACATCGGCTTCCACCCCGTGCGCGGCGGCGCGGACCAGCCGGTGGAAGGCGGTCGTCACCCGGACAGCCGCGTTGTTGCCTCCAGCCAGGGTCGCCGGCCATTCCTGGGCCAGACGTTCCTCGAACCGGCTCAGTGACAGGTCGCCCGGCAGCAGCCACAGGTTCTCCGCGATGGGGCGTGGCGCGATGGGCGCGACGTCGCCAAGGCCGTCCACGATCGGCTGGACGGCGCCCGCGACGGTGGCCCGGTCACTCTCGTCCGCGCCCCACATCGCCTCGAGGTCACCCTCGTCCACGAAGTGCGCGGTCAGGTTCGCCTGCGGGTCGAGGTCCACGGCGAGGACGCGGAGGCCGAGTCGCGAGACCATGTGCGCCAGGTGGTAGGCGAGGGTGGTCTTTCCGACACCGCCCTTGTTGTTGAACAGCGCAACCGTGGTCATGGTGTCGTCGCCTCCGCGCGGCACGGCAGCGTCACCGTCCACCAGGACCGGCTCACCTCGAAGCGCGGCGGCGGATTTCCGTTCCTGGCCATCTGCAGCCGCATCCGTTCGATGCCTCGACCGAAGCGGTTGACATAGCCGAGGGTCTTCGACGCGGCCGCGAGGGAGGGGTTCCGATAGTCGTTCACGTGGTCGAAGTTCTGCTCGTCAACGGCACCATACGGGCCGCCGGGATTGCTCACCTCGACCCGGTCGTCGAACCAGAGGATACGCACGGGCGAGTTCGAGCCTTCATACGTCCGATGCACGAGAGCATTCATGATCGCTTCACGCAGCGCCGGAATCGGGTAGTCAGAGATCCCCTGTTCGGCGAACGCGTCGACACCCTCCACCCGGCGGGCAACGTAGGCCTGAAGGAGGGTCGTCACGGTACGGATTCCCGTGATCAGGTTGTCCCGGATCTCCTCCTCATCCCGGATCGCCGCGTCAGCGTCCACTCCGTCGTAGCGAACGAACTGGATGTAGGCACCTGGAATGAAGGCGGTGGGGTCGAAGCCACCCAGGAGGAGCCCGAGGACCGTAGGCACCCCTACCGGATCGAGCAGGCGCAGGGAACGCAGTTGCTGCGGCAAGGGGCGGCCGTTCTCCTGGAGCACCTCCGGGTCGACCGCGACGGAGACATAGGTGGAGCGCAGCAGTTCCAGGTCCAGATCTGATTCCCGGGAACCGGCCACGCTGCGCGCGTCGAACGGGAGGGTGGCGGATACCCGTCGCTCGCCGAGAACCTGCTCGTCCTGTGCGGACGCCCGCTTGGTGAGAGGGCCGGGGCGGACCCACGCCACGCCGTCGAGACGGACGGGCGGCGCCGTCGAGGCGTGGACGTGGATGCGGATGACGGTCGTGCCGTCGAACAACGCCCTGTCGACGGTCATCGACGGCCGCTCCAGGAGCTTGCCCTCGTCCCGGATCTGCGCCAACGCCAGGAGCGCCTCGTCGCTGGTGTCGACCGTGCCGGCGGTCCCGTCGCTCGCGACGCCGATCAGCAGGTCGCCGCCGCCGGCCCCCACGAGGTCGTTGGCCAGCGCGCAGATCGCCCGACGGATGGCGTCGCGGTCCCTCGCCTCCCGCTTGAACTCCAGCGTCGGGGACTCCGCTCGCCCCAGGCTGATCGCGAGGTCATCGGGCACGGTCACAACTATGCCCGAGCCTTTCGGCCGCGCCCGGCCTGCGGGGGACGCCACGCACGCAGGGCGTCTTCGGTCAGGCCGTGCCGGGTGCGCTGGCCGGTAAGGAAACCGTCGAGATCCTCGGCGGGGTTGCCCCCCCAATCGGGGTCGTGCTCACCGTGCCACTGGCGCACCCAGGGCAGCACCTCCTGCAAGCCGGCCAGCAGTGGGGTAAGCCGGTCGACGCCCCAGCCGGAGTCGGTACTGCGGTCGTTGACGAGGTTGACGAGAACCTGCGCCTGGTCCTTGTGGTCCCAACCGGCCCAGCCGAGCAGCAGGGTCGGGTCGGCGTCGGGGCCGGCACCCGGATACGAGCTGAACCGCTCCTTCGGGACGTCGAGCTTGCCGCGCTGGGACCAGTACGACGTCCTGGCGAAGTCCACCGGCTTGTACTTCGGCGGGACGTCGATGGGGAGCCGCTCGCCGGTGCGGTCCTCCTCGCGTTGCCGCTCCCAGACCCGTTCCCACTCAACGCGCTTGGCCAGGCCCGACTTCCGGTAGCGCAGGGCCGCGAGGAAGGGGACATGCTGGTCCGCGACCACCGACTCGAGCACCTGGGCCAGCGACCAGTCGCGCTTGCCCAGGTGCTCGGCGGCGTACAGCCGGGCCACGGACTGCATGTCCTCATCGGTGCGGAACTGGTCCGCGAGCTGGCTCACGGTCAGCGGGCGGGGCTGCTCGAACCCGTCCCGCAGGGCGAACCACAACCGGCGGTCCTCGCACCGGTCGAGCAACCAGCCCTTCAGGGCCTCCCGTTCCCGCGCCTCCCACGGCTCGATCGACCACCGGCGCTTGCACTCCGGCCGCTCGATCAGCGCCAGATCCCGCCGCTTCTCGATCAGCTCGATCCGCGCCTGGACGACGCTGCGGTACTCGGCCGGCCAATGCTCCGGGATCTCGGTGACCGGAGTGGACCCGTGCCGTTCGAACCACTGCTCGACGGCTTCGTCTTCGACGGCTCGCGGCGCCATCGCGATCTCGAATGACCGTTCCCCGAGCCTCACCTCGGGAAGAGCACCGCGACTTGCCACCGTGCACGCCGCAACTTCAGCGTCCGTCAGCAGGCCGTAGGACCTATACACCTGCCAGTCCAGTTCTTCCTGCAGCGCAATCATCCGACCACGAACCAATTCCTGACTCTGCCTCGCCAGGTCCAGCCTTTCGCGGCTTGGCGTTTCGACTGAACAGACTGCTGGCGGCTCGTGCGCCGCGAGATCTCCCGCCATCGCGTCCAGCGTCCGTCCAATCTCCAGTGGCAGCACCGGTGGCAACGGAAACTCTTGGAGCTTCGTACCCGTGAATTCGAAATAGTTCTCCCACGCGTAGCGGCCCGTCGACCGCTCACCGCCTCTGTTCCCCTTGTCCTGGCTGACCTGCTTCAACCAAAAGCACGCGGTTGACGAGTTCAGCACCCCAAGCAGCGCCAGGTGATCGTCCTCGCTCGCCCCCTCCGGCAACTTTATCACCGGCGCGGTTCTGTTGAACAAGCGACATTCCCTGTCTAGTGCAAAGTGATTGTGGGTGGCAACGAACGCGAACCCTATTCCGAAACGGACACTTAACTTGCTCGAATAGTTTTCAAGATGGCAATACCAGGGATGGCCACTTTCAATGACTGTCTTTTCAAAGATCACACGAGTCGATAATAACTCACGAAATGGCCACAGGCTATGAATCGCGAGCCTGTTTTCAGAACTGACAGCCTCTGTGTTGCGAAGGTCGGCGTACGGATTTCGGACAAAGATCGCGCCCGCGATCCGGAAGTCACGAACCGCGTCGCCGATCACGAGTTCTCGAATGCAGGCCCCGTCCCCCAATCGTTGGGCAGTCTCCCGATTGGGAAGAAAGAACGCATCGTCCGCCCCCGTCGCGGTCGTCCGTCCGACACTGGTCACGCGCTGTCCGAGCGGGGAGGTATGCAGACAAATTCTGTTCGTCAGATCTACGGCCCCACCTCCACTGAGCGACCAGGGGTAGCCAGCAAAGACGTCACGGTCGGCGTCCACCGCGGAAACCCATTCGGATTCACTTGGCGAGCCGAAGGTCTGAGTTACGATCGCCTGCCACACGAAGCCCTTGGCTGGGTCTCTAGGCAAGGAAGGTTCGCCCCGAACGCTCAAGACCGCGCGAATCGGTTCGTCACGGGCCAAATGGTTCCGCCCAGCAAGAATCACTGTCGGGGTCCCGTGACCCGGGATGTGCGCACCGGACGTGTTGATGACATGCGTCAGATGAACACTCGGAAAGAAGTCGACAATGAGCTTCTTGCCGAACTCGCGTTTCATGAATGAGTTGGCCGTGATCTGACCGACGAAGCCGGCAGCACGATCGCCGTTTGAGCCGCTGGTCTTGCGGGCGAGCTGGAAGAACCGCTGGGCGAAGGGCACGGAAAGTGCGTACGTTCCCGCGCAGGCGTCGTACCGACCCCGGTAGCTCTCGTTTTCCCGCTTGTCTTTCACTGTGATGTATGGCGGGTTGCCGACAACCACGTGGTACGTGCCGCGGCCGAGCAGGTCAACGTCGCGGAACTCGTCGACGTCCTCGGTCGTGTAGGTGTGCTCCTTGGGTTCTTCGCCGTCCGAAAGGTCGAACAGCGGCGCATCGTCCTCCTGCAAGCGGGGGGCGCCGCGGCCATGGATCAGGGAGTCCCCGACCGCGACGTTGATCGGGAACACCGGGGCCTGGTCGAGGCGCTTGACGCCGGCCGCCGCCAACACGGCGAGCAGCAGCCGGAACCGCGCGATCGACACCGCGAACGGGTTCTTGTCGACGCCGTGCACCGAGCCGAGGGACCGGCGGATGAGGTCCCAGTCGTCCGTGCCGGGCGCCGTGCGCCGCCACTGGTCCAGCAGGCGGTGGAACAGCCCGAGCAGGAAGTGCCCGGACCCGCAGGTGGGGTCGATGGTGCGCAGGCCGTCGAGCCCGAACTCCTCGATCGCGGGCGTGAGCGCGAGGTCGAGGATGAACTCCTCGACGAACTCCGGGGTCTGCAGCAGCGCATACGTCTTGCGCGCGTGCTCGGACAGGTCCTGGTAGACGTCGCCGAGGAACCGGGTGTCCCAGCCGTCGAAGTGCCAGCGCGTTTCGCCGTCCGGGTCGCGGCGCCACCAGAACTTCACGAGCTCACCGGCCGCCTCGTACGACGGCGTGATGTCCCACAGGGGGTTGTGCCGCCGGTCGAACAGCCCGGCGACAGTGTCATTCATGCCTTCGAGGTGGTCGAAGGCGGCGAGCAGCCAGTCCCGGTCGTTCAGGTTGGGGTTCCTGTTGAAGAACGCGTTGCGTCGTTCCTCGGCGTCGATCAGCCGCTCGCCGGGGCCGGAGAGGAACGGCCACTCGATGAACTCGTTGTCCTCGCAGTAGCGGACGAAGACCGTCGCGAGCACCCAGGCCGCGGCCGCCTGACCGACCCGTCCTTCGAGCCACTCCGCGTACCCGGTCGCCGTCCGCCGGGCCTGGCGAGCGCCCTGGTATTCCGCCCGCAGCCGCGCGTCCACATCCGGCTCCGCGGCCCGCGTGGTGAGGTCATTCGCCAGGAGCGCCACCTGCCGCCGGAGGTCCTTGACCAGTTCGGTGACCTCGCCGTGCTCCGCCGTCCTCATCCCGCCGCCCTCCCCTCTCCGGGCAGGGTGCCCACCCCGTGCAACCAATGGATCACCGACGTGTCCAGTACCACCCGCTCGTGATCCCCGAGCACCTCCACAGTCTTGCCGTCCAGGCGCGGAACCTCCCGGGCATGCTCCCCCGGGCACAGCAGCCACAACCCGAACGGCGCGCCGGCCGGGCGGCGCGCGGCGTTCTGGAGTCCGGTGAGCACCTCGCGCCCGCCGTCGTCCCAGTACCGCGCAAGCAGCCCGGCGCCGTGGACGAACAGCACCTGCCGCTCACCGGCCACCCTGGGAAGGCGCTCCGCGAGCCGGGTCATCGCCGCTCGCAGGTACGAGGACAGCCCACGGGGGGTGGCGCCGGTCTGGCTGAGTCTGGCGTCCCCGCCGAGAACCTTCGCCCAGTCCTGACCACGTTCGGCCACCAGGGCCCGGAACAGGGCCAGGAACTCGCGGTTCAGGTCCACGGCCGCGACCGGGTACCGCTGCTCGATCGCGGTTGCCGTCCCCGGCAGGTGCTTCCCGCGGAGGGTAAGGGCAAGGAACCCACCGCGGGTGAGCGCGGTGTCGAGTTTGACGGCGGCCACGTCGTTCCGCTGGCCCGCGGCATCGTGCGCGCGGCCGTGCACGCTCCCCAGGCTGCCCAAGGTGCTCGACATCGATGGCGTGGCCGGTACCGGAGGCCGGAACCGGCGGTCCGCGGCGTCGTACTCGAGCTGATACCCGGCCTCGGCCAGCGCCTCCTCGAGCTGGACGTGGGTCAGCGGGTCCGCGAGTACGAGGTCGGGGAACCGGGCTCGGACCCGGTCCAGGAGGGCGTCCACGGTGATCCCGGACTCGCGGCGGTCGCTCGCCCCCTGGCGGACCCCGGACGCGGCCTGGGAGATCCGCAGGGCACGCGCGAGGTCGAGGTCGCGCGGGTAGAGCTCCAGCCGGGGGGAGGCGGCCACCCTGGTGGTCGACGCGGCGGCGGCCAGCTCGACGAGGCGGGTGTCGGCGAGCGGGTCGAAGCCCTCCGGCGGGGTGACCGCGCGCAACTCCCGGAGGACCGTGCCACGACCGGGCAGCGGGTCGCGGGCGGCGAGATCGTCCGCCACTCGGCCGACTGCCGTCGCGTAATCGGCCAGTTCCGGCGGGCTCGGGTCGTCAGTGCCGGGCAGGGACTCCAGGGCGATCAGGACGGCGTCGCCGCGACGAAGGACAGCCAGTCGTGGACCGGCCTCGTCGCCCACGAACGTCCCGGCGCCGTCCTCCACCTGGGGGCCACCCGGGTCGTCGTCGGGCGCCGACCGTACCTCCGTCTCGACAGCGGCCCGGACGACGGCCAGCGCGCGGGCTATCGTCCGCTCGGGTGCGTCGTCGGCGGCCCCGCGCCGAGCGCGCAGAGCGGCCGCGAGGTCGCGGGCGGTCATCACCCGTCCACCGGCCGCGACGAGCTCGACAATCTCGTCGCGCACGGCCGCCATCCACGGCTGGGCAGCCCACTCCTTCACCGCTGCCTTCTGGTTGCGCGAGACGGTCATCTGGGTGATCCCGAGTCGATGAGCCACCTCGACCTGAGTCGGCCACGGCGCCGGGATCTCGTGCTCATCAGGGAGACCGAGCAGGAGGCGGATCGTGTCGGTCTTGCTGGAACGACGACGGCCGTGGTGCGGCGACAGCAGGGTGGCCAACTCGTCGATGGATGGGACCCAGTCGGCCTGAACCTCCACCTCGACCGCCGATGTCGGCTGCCCGGCCGATCCGGAGCGCACCTTCGCACCCGCACGGCCCGAAGGGGGCGTGGCTGGCTCCTGGACACGGCGCAACGCGGCGGTCCACTGCTTGTGCCGCCGGTTCAGCTCCTTGCGGACAAGAGCGCCGGCCCCGCGAGCGCGGGCGATCTCGTGGAGCGGGACGTCGAGCAGCTCACCCACGGTCGTGGCCGAGAACCCGTGGGCGACGGACACCGCCCGGGGGGTCAGACCGGAGGCCTCAAGGGGAGTGTCCTCGGTGGCGGCCGCCACGTGCGCGTCCAGCGTCTCCCCGAGGGTCTCACCTTCCCGCCCGAGTGTGGCGGGCGTGCTCGGCGGTGCGGTCGCGTCGGCCGCGGTGAACACCGCGCGCCAGGCGTCCTCCATCCGGCGCAGGGTGTCGAATCGGCTGTCGACTTCACGGTGCAGCGCTCGCCGGAAGAACGCAGCCAGCCCGTCTCGCAGAGCTGGATCGAACAGCTCCTCCGCGATCGCCGGGGTCTCGTCGTCGGTCATCCGGGGATCGACCGCGCCGTCCCTCCAGACCGGGCGGGCTCCCGTGGCCATCTCGTAGAGGGTGACCGCCGCGGCGTACCGCTCCGCCTGGTCGTCGAAGACGGGCCGGCGGTCGGTGCCGATGAAGGGGTCGACGTAGCCGCGGGTCCCGACGATGACGTCCTTCTCCGGGACGTCCGCCAACGAGAAGTCGAACAGCACCAACTGGCGCGAGCGGTCGGCCCGGCGCAGGATGCCGAGGTTGTCAGGCTTCAGGTCGCGGTGCCGGACGCCCTTGCCGGCGAGCTGGTCCAGCGCGGTGAACAGGTCGCTGCCGAAGCGTTCGAGGTCGTGATAGCTCAACCGGCCCTCGGCGCGCAGGTGTGCCCCGAGGGACTTGTCGCCGGCGTACGACAGGTCGAGCACGGTGCGGGTGCCCACCTGTCGAGGACCACCCAGGAGCCGGACGACGGCACCACCGCCGACCAGGTCCAGCGCCCGCGCCTCGGCGGTCAGGCGAGCGGCCTTGTGCTCGTCGAGCGCGACCTTGAGGACCTGTTCACGGACGACGACCTCGCCGTCGTCCGCCTCCTCGAGTCTTTGCAGCAGGAGGGCCCGCGCGGTCGCACCGGTGCCGAGTACCCGTTCGACCGTCCAGTCGCCGTCGATCTCCTGACCCGGCCGCGCCGTCAGCGGGTCGACGTTCACGCTCACCGGCGCGTCGGCGACGTCCCGTTCGGGCTCGGTCAGATATTCGAGGAACGTCTCCGCCGAGTCGAGCCGCTCGTTGACGTCGGCCCTGGTGGCGTCGAAGATCAGGGCGTCCAGGGCCGGGGAGATCCCGTCGGACACCGCGACCGGGCGGAGCCCACGCTCGACCTCCAGGCGGCCGATCAGCGCCGCCCGCTGGGTGGCCGGTGGATCACCGGTGAGGATCAGGTAGGCCAGCGCACCGAGCCCGAACACGTCGAGGTCCGCGGGATCTGCGTACGGGGTGTCGGTCTCCGGCGCCAGGTACACGTCCGCGTTGCTGGTGTGCCGTCCGGGCAGCGACGTTGCCCGGAGCGACGACCCCCCGGTGGTGTCGAAGTCCCGAGCTGCGGACTGCCAGTCGATGATCCGCAGGACGGGATCGGAGCCGTCGTCCTTGGCCGACACGTACACCGATCGTGCGGCAAGTGCCCGGTGGTACAGGGAACGGCTGTGCGCGTAGCGGACGGCCTCGGCCAACTGGCGGACCAGGTCGAGGCGCATGGGTGGGGTCAGCCGCTCGGCGTGCACGGCGAGGTAGGAGTCGAGCTGCAGGTCCCTCGCGTGATGGCGGAACAGGATCGCCGGGCCACCCTGGTGGGTGCGCAGGTCCAGCGCCTGGGCGATGCCCGGATGCGCGATCCCTTGCAGCACCTGGTATTCCCTGCGGGCCGCGCGCTCCACAGACTTGCGCACCTCGTCAGTGGCCTGCAACGCGGTCAGGTAGATGCGCACGCGGCCCTGCTCGCGCACCAGTCCAGACCGGGTGGCCAGCCGATCCTCCCAGGTCGGGCCCGCGTCCAGAACCTCGGAGGCCAGCATCCAGTCGTCGCCATATCGCAGGTGGGCGGTCGAGGCTCGGATGCCGATCTCGGTGAGCAGCTTGGGCAGCTGCTTGGAGAACTCGGGAGTGACTCGCTGGGCGTCTCGCTGCGGGGGGCGGCTCAGCAGATCGCCCCAAACCGTCGGCAGACCGGTCGACGCGCCGTCCCGGGCGTAGACCATCGTGCTCTGCACCTCGTCGAGGGCGGAACTGAGGCCCGGTGCGGACAGGAAGACCGCCGGCTGCACGAAGGGGACTCGCAGGCGCATGTTCAGCCGGCGAGCGGCCCAGTCCAGGCGGCTCTTGAGATCCTTCGACTTGACGTCGGTCAGGAACAGCGGGTTGCGGATCGTCCGGACCCGCCCGCCCTGCTCCTCGAACGTCCAGGTCTCCCCGCTGTTGACCACCCGACCGGGGTGCCCCTTCAACTCCACCAGGTAGAGCCCGCCAGGGACGGCGATCAACAAATCGCACTCGTTGACCCGGCCCGACGCCGCGGTGAAGGAGAAGGTCGCCCAGGCACGGTAGGGCTCGGCGTCCGGCAGCAGTCGCCGGACGTGGTCCAGGCCGTCCTGCTCCCACGGGTACTCCGAGGGCCGCTCCTGATTCCACCGGTGCTGCCGCCTCGGCTGCGCAGGCCCCGGGGCCGCCCCGCCCGGCCGAGCCACGCCGATCACTTCCTTCCGTTCCGCCCCGCTCGCCCAACCGACGGTGGCGATGCTACTGGGCGCAATCGGGCCGTCGCAGGCAAGCAGCAAGTCGATTGGGTTCCGACCGGATATCCGAGACACCCGGGCCGTCGAGCTCCCTGGCCTGGGCGAAGATCACCTCAACGTGCGACTCCCTACCGGTCGTGAGACCCGAGGCCCTCCGTGAGAGCAAGGAGAAGCTCGGAGAGGCGGTGACCCTGCTGCGAACTGCGCAGCAGACCGCCGACGAGTACGCCGCCAACCTCTGATCGACTGCTTCGTGTCTCACGTTGGCCGGGCCGTGGCCCTGCTCACTCAGGCCGTCGAGGCCGGTGGGCGGGGGCAACACGGGTGCTCGGTGGCGGACGAGCATGCCCGGACCATGCCGCAGCAGTACACGCAGGCCGCCGAGGGCTCCGGTCACGACGCCGTGCACGGCGCTGTCCGGCTGGTCTCGGACGCGCAGGAGTGCTTGCGTGAAGCGGCCAATCGGTTCCATCAGGGAGCCGAGGCGTTGCACGAGTTCGTGCGCGACGTCGCTCCGGACCTGGCCGGCGCGGTCCCCACGGGGTCGGAGTACCGTCCGAGCGGTACCGAACTGGTCGATCTCGCCCAAGCGAGCGCGGCAGCCAAGACGCCGAGGGCACGCTGGCTGCAACAGCTCGCAGGCAGCCGAGACGATCTGTCGGATGCAGTCCAAGGAAATGCCGATCGGGTGGAAGGGGCGTCGCGAACGTTCCATCGATTGCCGGATCCACCCGGACCCGGTATGGCGGAGTCCCGCGAGCCGCGAGATCCGTCCATCGCGACTGTCGGTCAGGCCGCCCCAGAACTATCCGCGGGACACGCGGCCGACGCCGGCCTGACTATCGCAACGCTCGTGTTTGGATGGAAGCCGTTCTGGCGCAGGGTCGGAAGATGGCTAAGGAGTTGACATGCCCGTGAAGGAACTGCGTGAGCACATCAGGCTCATGCTCACGCCGGATACGAAGCTCGATCGCGACCTCATCGAGAGGATGGGCGGCGCCAGGTGGTCGCGAGCCGCGCTCGCCGGTGCGTTCGCCGTCGCGGTTGATCGCCGGTTTCCCTCACCACCGTCGCGCCAGGAGGTGACCGAGCTCGTTGAGTGCATCCGAACGGACTACGTCCAGGCCGAGGCGCTCCCGCCCATGCTGGGCGAAGCTCTGGTGCGGTCGGGCTTCGGAGAGGAGTCCTTGCTCGATGGCATGTCCGACAAGGAGCTCACCGAGGGCCAGGCGATGCTTACCTACGGCATCGTGCTGGGCGACCTCGGATTGAGAGGTGAAGCTTACGAGGAATACCTCACGGAGGCAGCCGAGACCGCTCAGGAATTCTTGGATCAGACTGGTGCATGACCCTTTGCCGAGGGGCATCTGATGGATCGCGAGTACAGTCGCCGAGCGCTGAGCGAGATCTTCCACGGGGTCTTCCCAGGTCCGCCTCCGAATGAGGATCCGGCTGAGGGTGTCTTTGACAGGATCGTGGCGGCGGCGTTCGTGCTGTGCGTACGGGACGCCGTCGGCGACGGCTGCGAGGAGGCCATCCGCCGCACGCGGACGGAGTACCAGATCATCGACGTCGACGAGAAGCCAGTGCCTGCCTGGATGGTCGAGACCCTGATCCGCACAGCGCTCGGCGACGGCAAGATGATCGAAGGGGTCGAGCCCATCCGGCGGGTCGACGTCCAACTGGGATTCATCCATCAGTTCGTCACCCAGCCCACGCTGACGGACGCCAAGCGCGAGGAACTGATCGACGCCGGGATGACGCTGCTCGAAGAAATGGATCAACGAACCCGCCCCGCGTAACGCCAATGTTGCCTTTCCCGACGCGCGCCCCGCGTGCCACAAGTTCTCTTCTTACGCCGTCTTGGATATCAGGGCAGCAAGTTCACCACGGGACTGGATGTTCAGCTTCCGGTAGATGTTGCTCAGGTGGTACTCGACGGTCTTCCGGCTTAGGAACAGCGCTGTGGCGGCTTCCTGATTGCTGGCGCCGGCGGCGACGATTGTCGCGACCTGAAGTTCCTGTGGCGTCAGGGGGCCTGTGACGCCGCGGCCGTGGCTGGCGGTACCACCGACGGCGAGGATTTCGCGGCCCGCGTGAGCGATCCAGTCGGCCGCGTCAAGATGGCTGAAGATCTCCCATGCCCGCACCAGGTGGCGGCGCGCGACCGCGCGCTGTCGGTGGCGGCGGAGCCGTTGTCCGAAGCACAACAGCGTCCGGGCTAGCTCGAAGGGCTGTTCGGCCCTCTCATGCCAGGTCAGTGCCTCCTCGAAATGCGCCATCCCCTTCGTGTCGTCGGCGAGCAGACCCCGGCAGCGGGCGGCCACCGCCTGCGCCCATGGTTGAGTGACGTCGTCGGGATCAGGCGCGAGCTGGCGCAGCAAGTGCGTCGCGTCCACGGTGCGCTTGGTGCGGACGTACGTCTCGACGAGGTCGTATCCCCACGGCAAGGCCCGCTGTTCACGGAGTCCGGCGGCAAGCGTGAGGGCACGTGCCTGTTCGAAGTGACGGGTCGCGGCCGGTGAGTCGCTCCGTCCGAGGGACGAGAGACCCAGCGTGTGGCTGACGAAAGGCATCATGATGTTCGCCCCGGAGCGACCTGCCAGGTCGGAGAGTTCTGCGAGGCGCCGCTCGCCTTCCTCGTGCCTGCCCTGCAGACAATCCAGACGAG
Organism: Frankia sp. CcMO1; assembly: GCF_977945845.1. Lineage (NCBI taxonomy): Bacteria > Bacillati > Actinomycetota > Actinomycetes > Frankiales > Frankiaceae > Frankia > Frankia sp. CcMO1. Next base: position 18,171 of record NZ_CDWTMG010000015.1, on the reverse strand, counting down.
CGACGTAGTAGAGGCCGAAGAGGTTAGTCTGCCGGATCTCGCTGGCAAGAGACAGGCTCTCCTCGGCTGCGGCGCGAGATTGCGACCACTGTCCCAGGCGGAAGTGGAACTCCGCCGCTGCCGCGAGGGACTGCGGGATGATTCCGACGGCGCCGAGCGACCGCGCTCCGGTGACGAGCCGCGTTACCGCCTGCCGAGCACGCGCGTAGTCCTCCTGCCAGATGGCGGCGAAGTTCGCATGAGCCAGCTGTTGGGCGGCGACCACGGGATCGGCGGCAAGCAGCGGGTCGAACCAGCGGTCGAGCGTCTCAGCCGCCTGGGCGCTGTGGCCGGCCAGCGAAAAGACTGCTGCCGCCGTCACCCCGGCCACGACCTGGGACGGGAGGGAAGCCCTTTCACTCAGCGCCTGCGCACGGCGGGCCAGAGACAGCGCCCCACCGATCCGTGCCTGCATGTAGCTGGTGACCGCGGCATCGGCGTACATGACCGCTGCCCGGCCCGGATCGGAGACCTCGACCTCGCTGGCACCCGTCAGCAGATCGCGTAGGGCGGTTTCGATGCGGGTGGCGCCCGGGCCGAGGCCGGTGTCGTCGTCCGGCATGGAGTGCCAGATCCAGCTGTACGCACGCATCTGTTGGATCAGAGCGCGCTGTCGTGGGTCCGCTTGCACGAGCGCCTCGTCCAGCAGGGTGAACATGCGTCTTACATGGCCCGCCAATTGGAGCCCCCGAGCCGCTCTGACGAGCGACCGGGAACGTGAGTACGCGCTTCCGAAGCGCGCCGCCTCCTCATAGGCGCGCGCCGACTCCAGGTAACCGCCCCGAGCCCGCGCGCGGCCTGCCGCGGCCGTCAACGCGTTCGCGGTCTCCTCATCCGGAGCCACGCGGGCCGCGGCCAGATGCCAGGCCCGAGAATCAGCGGCGGCATCGCCCGGTAGGTCTGCCAGGACGGTGGCAAGCGCGGCGTGCACTGATGCGCGGGCGTGCTCGGAGACCGATCCGTACAGAGCTGACCGCAAGAGCGGGTGCCGGAACTCGATACGACGCGCCTCGATTCTCAGTATTCGCGCCTCTTCGGCCGGCGCGAAGTCGGCCAGCCCGTGGCCCGACAGCTCGGCGGCGCGCAGCACGACGTCCCGCTCAGCGCCGGGCGCCGCGGCCGCCAGCAGCAACGCCGCGCGTGTGCGCTCCGGCAGTCGCATCAGGAGGCCACCGAGCGCAGCGGCCAGCCGAGACTCCGCCGGCACACCGACAGCGACACCCTGATCAGGTTGGCGGCTCCACGCCTGGAACAACTCCAGGAGGCCCAGGGGGTTGCCTGCCGCCTCGTCGTACAGTCGCGTACGGACGTGTCCGGGCACGTCGGCGGCCATTGTGTCGAACAGCTGGTCGGCCTCGGATCGAGTTAGCGCCTCCAACCGGAACTGCTGCAGGCCAGCATAGAGACTGTCATAGGCATCGACGGGCCGGCTTGCCATGATCAGAGCGATGCCTTCGGCGTGCAGGCGCCGTCCCGCGAAGAGCACGACTTCGCGGGAGGAGTCGTCGAGCCAGTGAACGTCGTCGATGACTGCCAGGACCGGACCCTGGTCCGCGACGGCTCCGAGCAGGTTGATCACTGCCGCACAGATCGCGAACCTGTCACCGCCCGCCGGTGGGCCCAGAGACAGCGCGCCCCGCAGGGCCTCGGCCTGCTGCGACGGCAACGCGCGAAGGAGCCCGTGCAGGGGCCGAACAAGATCTGCAAGGCCGGCGAACGGAAGGTGGGACTCCGACTCGTACCCACGCGCCGACAGAACCGTCATCCCGCGGGCGCGGTCGCGAGCGTACTCGAGCAGAGTGGTCTTGCCGATGCCCGGATCGCCGATAACGACGATCGCCTCGCTGCGGCCGGCGCGAGCACCGGTGATCAGTTGGTCGACCCTTGATCGCTCCGGTTCACGGCCGAGCAGCAGATCACTACCCGCGGAGACGGCACCGCGAGCGGTCGCGGTGTCGGATGAAGGACCAAGCACCCCGCCCCTCCGTCTCCCCCGGCCAACTGCCTCGCGGTTCGCCCCCAACCCAGTATCCCGGCATGGGTCTTAACACCTCAGCGGTGCTGATTGCTGAGTTCTGAGGGCGAGAGTTGGAGATCAAGTTCGATGACGCAGACGGTGCCTGCCGTACCGAGGGGGCATGCTGTTCGGGTGGAGGACGTCCCGGACCCGGAAGTGGGTGAGCGAGCGTCGCGGCGCACGTACACCGCCCGGTACAAGCTGGAGATCCTGGCCGAGTATGACCGGCTGGACAAGGCCGACACGGGTGCCCTGCTGCGGCGGGAGGGGCTGTACACGTCGCTGATCAGCGCCTGGCGCGAGCAGCGGGACAAGGGCGCCCTCGCGGCCCTGTCCGCCACGAGTCGTGGCCCGAAGCCGACCGACCCGGCGGCGCCGGAGAACGAACGGCTGGCAGGCGAGAACGCCCGGCTGCAGGCCGAGCTGGACAAGGCCCGGCAGGTGATCCGGGTCCAGGGGGAACTGTCCGCGCTCTTGGCGCAGCTCTCGAAGCAGAGCGCGGACCGGCCCGAGAGCGAGCCCGAGAAGTGATCGACACCGCCGTGCTGGAGCTGACCCCGGTGGTGGGCGCCAAGGCCGCCTGCGCCGCCGTGGGGCGGTCGCGGGCCGGCCACTACCGGGCCCACCCGGTGCGGCCGGTGCCGCTGGGCCCGGCACGCCCGCCGGTGCGGAATGCTCGGGGGCAGATGCAGCGCCAGTGCGAGCGAGCGTCGTTGACCTTGTACAGTACGGCCTGACTGGAGGTACCAAAGTGAGCAGTAACCGGAAGGTACTCCAGCGCTTGGCGGCCGTTCGTTCGCTTGAGGCGTCTGTCGTCATCAAAGCTCGGGGTTCACCCATGATCCAGCGGCAAGTTTACTTCCATAAGCCGGACCAGTGGCGCGTGGACGAGGGTAGCTCGCTGCTCGTGCTTCATACACAGGGTGATCACATCGCAGCGACGAGAGATGGCCTACGAAGATTCCCGCGCGAGACGGAATGGCACCCTGAAGCAGAGATAGGCTACCTTAGCTGGGGCCATCCGGATTTCTTGCGGTCTGCGTCACACATGGTTGGCCCACCCGGATCGGAATTGATTATCGCGCGACGACGGGTAGCGATGGAGACATACGTCTTCCCTGATGGAAAGCGTTGTTCTCTCGCGCTGGATCTAGAAACCGGCCTCACCCTGTCCCAAACAACCGACGACTCCTATCGCGCAACCGTCACCAGGATCCGCCTCGATGAAGAACTGCCGGAGTGGGTCTTCGACCTTGAGCCTTTCGCTGACGTCAAGGACGTAGAATGGGACGTCGAGACCCAGAGCGAAAACCGCGCAGGAGCTCGCTCTTCCACCTGGGAAGTTTGAATCTAATCCTCCGCACCAGTAGTAGCTGCCAGGCAGCACCAGCCAATGTCCTGGCCGCAGGACATGTACCGTTTCTGTACGCCTGACGGCGTGACGTGGTTTCGGACTCGTCGACAAGCCCGGCGGCGTCTCCATCGAGTTCATCCCGTTTCTATACGCCTGACGGCGTGACGTGGTTTCGGACTACAGGTAAAGTTGTGCTAACAGAGGAGGGTTCGTCCGAAGTTTCTATACGCCTGACGGCGTGACGTGGTTTCGGACGAGCGCAATCGCGATGGCGGGAAGAAGATCTGGGTCAGTTTCTATACGCCTGACGGCGTGACGTGGTTTCGGACCGTCCTCTACAACGGCGGCGTGGCGCGGTACTACTAGTTTCTATACGCCTGACGGCGTGACGTGGTTTCGGACCTCAAGGGAGACCACAATGAACATCAACGGTTACAAGTTTCTATACGCCTGACGGCGTGACGTGGTTTCGGACGGGTCGCGAGGAGCTACTAGCGCAGCCGCTAGCGGTTTCTATACGCCTGACGGCGTGACGTGGTTTCGGACTCAACGTAATCGCCGATCCGCGAGTGATCCGCGTGGTGTTTCTATACGCCTGACGGCGTGACGTGGTTTCGGACGGGCGCCAAATGAAAGCGCCCGGGAATGGCTGGAGGTTTCTATACGCCTGACGGCGTGACGTGGTTTCGGACGGCGCCAGGGTCTCCGTGCGTGCCGGGATCGTCGCCGCGTTTCTATACGCCTGACGGCGTGACGTGGTTTCGGACATTCCCGCTGTCCGAAATTCTCCGTGTCCGACTCGAGTTTCTATACGCCTGACGGCGTGACGTGGTTTCGGACCGACCTCGGGCAGCCGGAGATCATCGCCGCCATCAAGGCGTTTCTATACGCCTGACGGCGTGACGTGGTTTCGGACGTGCTTCTGGTGAATGCTTTTGTCATCAGGTACATGTTTGTTTCTATACGCCTGACGGCGTGACGTGGTTTCGGACTCGCAGCCGGAACTGATAGCACGGGATACTGCAAGTTGTTTCTATACGCCTGACGGCGTGACGTGGTTTCGGACTCTATCATCGTAGAGGTGGCTGTGACCTGCGGCGTTGTCGGCCGTCTGCACGGGCCACCGCGTTTTGCATCCCGCACCTTGTGGATAACTCGCCGGTAGGCGACGTTCGTGCTGGTGGTGGGCCTGCACAGGTGACGCCCTCGCGGCATGATCGCCAACCACCGGTTTTGTCCCCTTTCGTCCGTGATTTTGCCCGTGCATCAGAGTACGGCCCAGTAGTACGGCTCCTCGGTGACGGTGGCTTGGCCGAGGACGGTGACGTCGCCCCAGCATGCGGCGCATTGCCGGAAGACGTGGACGGCGTCGGTGTCGGGATCGATGATGCCGGTGAGTCGATCGAGCAGGTCAGTGAGCTGGGCCTGGTCGAGGGTGCAGATGAACACGCTGCGTTGGATGCGGTCGCCCCAGATCTGCAAGGTGGCGGCGGTCTGGGCGCGACGGCGGTCCTCGCTGATGTCGTAGGTGATGACGACGGTCAGCGCCATGACAGTCCGGTCCAGCCGGCGTCGGGGTCGTGTACGTAGGCGGCGACGCGTTCGGCCTGCCGGTACAGGTGCCGGCGCAGGCTCCCGGAGAAGCCGGGCAGGGCGCCGCGGGTGTGTTGGAGCATGCGTTTCTCGTAGCCGTCGAGGATCACCTGGCGGCCGGCGCGGGTGAGCAGTACGCCCCGGACACCGTCTTCGCGGCGGCCGTGCTCGGGTCGTAGCTCGTCGCGGTTGACAGCGGCGAGGACGACCTGGTCGACCACCAGCGGCCGGAACTCCTCCATCAGGTCCAGGGCGAGGCTGGGGCGGCGGTCGGCGTCAGCGTGCAGCAGCCCGATCGCCGGGTCCAGACCGGCCGCCGCCGACGCGGACACCGCCTCGGCGGCCAGGACCGCGTACCCGTAGGACAGGGCGGCGTTGATCGTGTCCTGCGGGGGTTGACGGGAGCGGCCCTCGAACGTCAACCCCTCCGGCATGATCGCGCCCATGGCGCCGAAGTAGGCCCGGGCCGCCGCGCCCTCCAGGCCCATCAACTCGTCCCGTTCCCCGGCTGCGGGCAGCATCACGAGCAGTTGCTCGATCAGGCCGGTGGCCTCGGCGACCACGGCGGCGTTCGCCCGGCGGGCCAGCCGGCGCAGCAGCACGATCTGCTTGCGAACCTTCGCCTCGACCACCGTCCGCCCGAACGGGACACACCGCGCCGGGTCGTCCGCCGCCGCCAGCTGCGCCCGCAGCCGCGCGACCCGAGTCCGGCCCCCCGCGCCGTCGGCGTGGCCGAGGAACGACCCCCGCCGGGACAGGAAGACCTGGTCCACGCCATTGGCCAGGGCCCACGACCGGAACCCCGCGCTGACGCCCACGGCACCGAAGCACACCAGCCGCTCGACCTGGCCGGAGGGCACGTCGAGCAGCTCCTGCTCCTGCGGTGACTCGACCAGCACCCGCCCGGCCTCCACTCGGACCCGGGCGCCCTGGATCCCGACGTACACCACCCGCCGGGGCGGTTCGATCACCCGGTGATCGCTGAGGCTGGGCGGGTAGCGAGGGCCGAAGTCCTCACCGAGGAAGGTGAACCCGTCGGTGAACGACATCACCTGGCTCTTGCCCGCCCCCAAGCGCATCCCCAGTTCGGACGCCGCGGCGTCGGCCATCCGCATCGCCTCCCATCCCTCGTCCCGGCTGCCCGCGAGCACCGTGAGGTCGTCGGAATACCGCACCAGCGGGAACCCGGCGTCCAGCAGCCGGTCGTCGAACCCGGCCAGGACGAGGTTCGCCCACATCGGCGCCAACGGTGAGCCCTGCGCCAGGCCCGGCACCGCGCGGATCCCGCCCTCACCGGTGGAACGACGCGCCAGGAACGCCTCGACCAGTTCCCGCAGCGGCAGGTCACCGATCGCTGCCGCGATCAGCCGACGCAGATGCGGGACAGGGATCGATGGGAAGCAGTCGGCCAGGTCGGCGCGCGCCACCCAACCCAGGCCCTCGTCGCGCAACCGGCACACCGCCTGGACGGCGTCCGCGACCCCCAGTCCGGGCCGGTACGCGAACGACGACGGTCCCAGCAGCGGATCCACGATCGGCGTCACGATCTCCAGCACCGCCCGCTCCACGATCCGGTCCCGCACCGTCGGCACGTGCAACGACCGCACCCGGCCGTCGCCGCGCGGCAGCGCCACCCGGGTCAGCCGCCCCGGCCGGAAGGTGCCCGCGGCGAGTTCGGCGGCGATCCGCGCCAGGTGTTCCTCGGCGTCCTCGGCGAAGCGTGTCACGCCGGCCCCGAGTACCCCGTCGGCGCGGTCGTTCGCCAGCACGTCATCCCAACCGGACCGCAGCAGCGGCAGCCGGGCGACCTGCCCGAGCAGGCCGCTCGTGCTGATCGCGGCCTCTGACACGGCTAAGCGTGGGAGGTGGGCAGGAGCCGGGCCGGAACGATGAAGGTGATGGGACCCGCTCCGTCGGCGAGGCTCTCGACGGTGATCTGCGCGAGGTGGGTCCCCAGGTCCGTGGGATCCGTGTCGGGTGCCACCCGCACCTGTTGCACGCGCCCATCGACGGGTGACCAGGCGATGACCGGGACCCAGCTCATGGTTTCGTCGCCGTCGAGGCGGATGACGGCGACGTGGGCGTCGTGGCCGTCCAGGCGGACGCGGACGGCGGAGTCGTTCCGCCAGCCCCACATGATGCTAGTCGGGGGCGGATCGTCGGGTGCGGGGGCGATGTGGACGCCGTCGAGGTCCTGCCACAGGCATGTGGCCGCGGACAGGGGCCCGGCGACGGCCGCGGTCCAGGTCAGGAGGCCACCGGTGAGTCGGGTCCCGGTTTCGGGTCTGGTTGCCGTCACGGTCGGACCTCCGGTGCGGGTGTCGGTGCCATCGACGCGACGTGCCGGGCGAGCAGTTCCTGTGCCTGGGTCACGGTGGGCAGTCCGGCGGCCTCTGCGGCGGCGAGGTCGACGCCCACGGTTCCGTAGCCACGCGTGGTTGATCGGCCGATGCCGATCAGGCCGTCGCTGAGGTCGGCCAGGACCAGCCGCAGGACGCCGGTGAGGACGGCCCGATCCTCGGGGTTCAGGCCGAGGTCCTCGACCACGAGGCGGAACGTGCCGGCTTCGACGACGTCGTCGCTGAACAGCAGTTCGTCGACACCTCCGCCGGTGAACCGGTCGAGGGTGACGTGGTGACGCTCGCGTGTGACGACGTTCTCGATGGGCGCGTCAAGAACCCGCAGCCTGGCTCGCCCGCCCACCGATCCGCCGTTTGCGGGGCCGCCGCCGTGGCCGAAGGTGCGGCAGGGCAGGCAGGTGCCGCAGCGCTGCTCCAGGCAGGCGAACCGCTCGATCTCCTCGGGTGGGGCGAGGCTGCGGAGCAGGTACTCGCAGCGGGACCGCAGGACCCCCTTGATCGCGGAGCCGGGCACCAGGTGCCGGCCGTTTTCGATCAGCGGCTGCGTCACCTCGCGCGTGCCCCCGTCGGGGCGTGGTTTCTCGATGGCGGCGCCGCTGCCGATCAGCAGCGGGCCGCGCAGGTGTCCTGGTACGTCCAGCAGCACGGTGCGGCCGGATGCGCGGCCGGGGCTGGGGACCGCCGCGTTCACGGCGGCGGGAACGGTACCGGCGTCGGTCTGATGGGCCGCCGAGGCGGCGTGGCCCGGTTCGGGGTGGCGGACGGCGACCTGGGTGAACAGCGCGGGTCCCCCTGCGGTGACCCAGGTGAGCAGGTTGTCGGGATCGTGGAGGTCAAGGACCCCCCACCGCAGGTTCTCCACGTCGCAGCAGCCGCGGCCCCGGGTGATGCCGCGTCCGATGAGTGGGCGCCACCGGGAGATGACGCCGAGCAGTTCGTCGCGGTCGGTGGGGGTGGCGCCGTGCCAGCGGGTGAAGACCTCGAACCGGGCGCCGGCCGGCAGCATCTGATCCGTGCGCAGGGTGTGCACGCGGGCGGCGGCGCGACGGCGGTCGATGGCCGTGGCGGTCCTGGTGAGGACTTCCACGGCCTCCGGCGCTACCGGTTCGCCGCGGTCGTCGATCAGCCGCGAGCCCAGCACCCACAGGCGGCTGGCGACCGCGTCGACGTCGTCCCCTCCCGTCCCGGGCGGGAGCAGGTGGCCGAAGACGGCGTCGGCGCGGTCTTCGCCGACCTGGTCCCGGTAGGCCTGGCGCAGCGCTCCTGCCAGGGAGGTCGCCGGCAGATGCGGCAGTCCGCGATGGTCGGTGTCCAGGATGGCGTCCACCTCGTCCCGGCGATTGGCGCCGGGCACCGTGACGCCGCCAGGAGCGGTCAGGCACAGGTGGAAACGGATCAGGGTCACGGTGGCGGGTGCGCGAGTCATGTGCTGCTCCAGTGGTCGTGGAGCAGGCGGATGACGGTGCCCGGTTGGTCCACGAGCTCGAGCAGCCGCCGCGCGGCGTCGGTCTCGTGCGTCGTGGGGGTGCGGTCCGTAGGCTCGGGATTGAGGATGCGTTCGGCCAGGGTGACGAGGGCGGTGCGCGCCTGCTGATCACCGCTGGCGACCCGGCCGAGCTGCGTCAGGATCCGGGTCCAGGTGTTCTCGTTCAGCGTGAGGCTGAGCACCCGGGCGTAGGCGTTGACGGTGCGGGCCTCCCGTTCACGTCGCTGCTTCGGTGACTCGGCCGGCTGGTACACGGCGCCGAGGTCGCCGTAGCCCTCATGGCGGCGCAGTCCGAGGCCACGCTCACCGAGCGCCGCCACTGCGGCGTCCGTGACGGGCGCATCCGCTCGGACCACGTACGTGGATCCGGCGGCCACGGCCAGTTCCATGGGCTTGGGCAGTCCGCTTGCGGCGTGCCATCCGCCGTGACGGTCCCAGCGGACCCACGACCGTTCCACCTCGACCGTGGTGTCGGTGGGCAGGTCGAGGGCCTGGCGCAGGTCGCGGGGATGGGGCTGGGCGAGTGGCCTGCCGACGTCGTCCACGAAGACGGCGGGCCCGCGCAGGCGCAGCACGATGCGCCCGTCCCGGCGCCGCTGTGGACTGGGAGGTCGTGCGGTGCGGTCGATGGCGATGTCGGCGCGGCCGTGGGTGGTGCGCCGACCCCCGATCCGGATCGGCCCGAGGTCGGTGAGGACGTCCAGCAGGGCCGGGTCGCGGCTGATGACGTGGCCGGTGAACGTCTGCCGAGCATCGAGTGAGTCACGGGCGAACAGGTGGCGGTGGCGGGCCACATCACCGGGACCGATGCCGACGCTCATCCGGCGGCGGGCGGCGGCCGGGTTGGTGAGTCCGTGCCGAGGTTCGAGTTGGACGCCGCAGTCGGGGCACGCCGGAGTCGCGGCGGGATCGGCGGCCAGGTCGACCTCGGCGGCCTCGCACACCTCGGGAACCCGGTACTTGTGCCCGACCACGGACAGCGGGATGAACCCGTCGCCGGCGAACAGGGGCGCGAATCTCACCTGCCCTTCGAACAGCGCCAGGAACTCCTCCCGCAGCCTGCCGGACGGGGCGACCGGGCCGTGCCGCGCGATCCACGCGGCGGCGAACGCGCCGCGGACCGCCGCGCCGGTGAGGTGGTGGTGGCTGCTGCGGACGAAGTCGCTGCGGGCGCGATCGGTCAGCAGCGCCGGCTGGGTGAGGGTCACGGTGAGCCTCGCCATCACTGCTGCCCTTCCCCGTCGGCAGTTTCCAGCACACGGGTGACGTCGGCGGCGGTGACGGGTCCGTCCGCGGGCGTGATGCTGACCCAGCCGAGCCCGCGACGCCGCCAGGAGCCGAGCCCGTGGACGGCGCCCGCGCTGACCTTCAGCAGCGCAGCGTGGAACTGCTCGTCCCGCGGGTCCAGCCGCCGCACGCGCTCCACCGTGAAACCCGCGGCCGGGACCCAGGCGTGCTCTGCCAGGGCGAGGTGGTCGGCCCTGGCGGTGTGTGTCTGGGGGTCGATCGCGACGCGGTGGCGGGTGGCTCGGGACCAGTGGGTGTCGCCGCCGGGCACCGCGCCGGTCCATGACCAGGCGGCCGGGGTGCGGGTGCTGCCGAAGACCGCCCCGATCAGGCAATGCTCGGCGCCGAGCAGGCGGGTGGCGGCGGCCCGCATCACGCCCTTGAGGCTGTCCGCGGGAAGCGGGTCCGACAGGTCCGTGGCGAGGTCCACGCCGTCGACGGCGTGGGCGCCGCCGACTCGGAAGGGGGTGTGGAACCGGACGGTGAACTCCAGGGTCGTCACACCGGCCTCCCCGAGTCCACGCCGTCCGCGCCGTCCGGGTCTGCTTCGCCGGTGGCGTTCGACGGTTCCGCGCGCCACCAGCGGGCGACGTCGAGCAGGTTCCGCAACTCGTCCCGGGCGTCGGCGTTGTCGGTGAGTTCGGTGCGCAGGAACGCGGGGGTCATCGCCTCGGCCTGCGCCGTTGACAGGCCCGTCACGGCGGCGACCGCGTGACGTGCGGCCCGCACGACCCGGTCGTCGTTGCGATCGACCACGCGACGGGCGAACGCCTGCTGCGGCGTCTCGGCCCCGTCCCTCGGCGTCCTGACCGCGCCCATCGTTCCGGCCGGGTCACGGCGGAGGCAGGCCCGGTGCTGGTCGATGAGGGTGTGCAGATGCGAGCGAGGGGTCGACGCCAGCCCGTCCAGGACGTGGGCGCTGGCGTTCAGCCAGTCGAGGTCGCGGGCTCGGCGGTGCGGGCCGGCGGCGGCGCCGTCGGCGGTGACGTCGAGGAACGAGATCGCCGGTGCCCGGCCCTCGAACTGGTTCTTGGCAGCCTTCAGGCGACCCGCGGCGAGGGTGACGACCTCGGAGAACGGGTGCGTGTAATGGTGGAAGACGAGGCCCGCGGACAGGGTCGGGATGTCCTCGGGGTCCAGGCCCCAGCCCTGCGCGACGCCGGCGAGCTGGGCCGAGAACGCGGCCAGCAACCGCCGCGCGAACCGCCAGCCGTCCGCCGCCGGAACGCTGACCATCAGGTCGTCACCCCCGGCGAGATGGGTCAGGACGGGGGGACGCTTCGGATCTCGACAGGCCGGCGGGTCCAAGAACGTGTCGACCACGGCGCGGCCGAGAGCAGCGAGCGTGGCCTCATCCAGCGCGGTGACGATCTCCGACTTGTCGGGCCGGCGCGGCGCCCCGACAAGGTCGCCGGTACGTCGCGACCGGGTCCGCGGCGCGGGTCGATCCACCGCATCGGCCCGGCCGACCGCGGAGCGCAGGAACGCGCCGACCCGGTTCCCGTCGGCGTAGATGAGGGCCAGGTGCGTGTCAGCGGCCTGGACGCCCTCGGCCGCGGCGGGCAGGGCCGCTGCACCACGTGCGGGACGGTCCGTGACCTGGCGCAGGAAGTCGTCGGGGAAGTTGACGTCGTGGCCGAGGGCGTGAACGGCGTCCTGCATGCGGCGCTCCGGGCGCGACATCCGTGCGAGCCGGTCACCCTTCGTGCCGCCCGCGGCGTCGAGTCGCGCCACGCACTCGTCGCACAGGTCCCGGGCGGGCTCGCCGCCGACGATGACGACGCCGGCATGCCGGGCCGGCGCCATCAAGCAGGCGTCGCAGGGTTTGGCCAGGAACGACTCCGGCGCGGCAGCGGGGGCCTCGACGATGAACTCGCCGCGTTCTCGCGCGGCGGCCAGGCGCGGGTACGCCTCCACGTACGTGGCTGCCCGAGCGGCCACGGCCCGCATGGACAGGTGCGGCATCCGCCGTCGCAAGTGGGTCACAACCGCCACCGCCACCTCCCGCGGATCCGGAGCGGCGTCCGAGGCCACCGCGACGCCATCGGCGGGGTCGGTGACGTCGGTGACGTCGGTGACGTCGGTGACGTCGGTGACGTCGGTGACGTCGGTGACGTCGGTGACGTCGGTGACGGCCGTGACGTCGGTGACGTCGGTGACGTCGGTGACGGCCGTGTCGTCGGTGACGGCCGTGACGGCCGTGACGGCCGTGACGGCCCAACGCACGGACACGACACCGTCGATGCGGCCGGCTTCGGTGTTCTCGGCGACCGGCGGCGGGAGCACACCCGAGTCGGGCGTCACGGCCTCTTCGGTGCTCTGGGTCAGGAGCACGGAGGCGCCGCGGCGCAGCTTGAGGCTGGGACTGCGGCCGAGCCAGTCCTGGATCCGGACGGCGGCGACGTCGACGTACCAGTTCTCAGGCCGAACCCGGGCGACGGGCACGGAGGTCGAGGGCGTCGTCGTGGAGCCTGCGGATCCTCCCGGCGCCGTGTGGCGCCCAGCGGTGCCGCGGGCCGCCGAGCGTTTGGCCTGGAGTTCGGCCTGCTGCTGTTGCGCCGACTTGCCCTGGCGCTTCTTCCGCTTCGCGCTCATCCGGCGTCTCCGTCGGGGCGTCGCGTCACCTGTGGTCGGATCCAGTGGGCCGCGGGCGGTTCGTGCGGCCGTGCCAGGGGGACGATCGGCTTGCCGAAGAACTCGTAGGACTTGTCGAAGTCCTCCTCGCCGGGGTTGCCGGTGTCCCCGGCCGGGTACCACACCTGCGCGTCAGGGAACCGGTCGTAGGTCAGCGCGGCCCGCAGGTCCTCCCAGACCGCCCGGGCGTCGTCGGTCGCGACGCCGGGATCGACGTCGGGATGCTCGGCGGAGTCAGGGGCGGCGCCGACCGTGGCGCGGAAGCGGGCGACGCACTCGTCCAGGTCCGGGACAGGAGCCGGAGGGCCGTCCGGGTCCGGCAGGTAGCGCGCGCGGGCGTCCTGCACCCTAATGGCGGTCACGGTGATCTCCACGCTGCCGAACCCGAACGGCCGGCCACCGCCGACGCTCGTCACGAGACGATCCCCTGGCCACAGTCGCCGCGGGTCGATGGCCGCCACCAGGGAGCCGAGCTGCGCGGGGGTCACGTTGTCGACGTACACGCGCGCGGTGAACGTCGCTCCCGCCTCGATCAGCGTGACCGTCTCGGTCAGCTCGCCGTTGTCGTGATGAGGCCGCTTGCGTCCGCGGACCCGGCCGTGCTCCGGCGCCGGGTCGGCGGTGCGCCAGTAGAACTTTCGGCCGCTGATCCGCCGCGGCCCCGTCGCGCGGGAGTCCAGGTCCGATCCCCACGCGTAGGCGGGGACCTGCTTGTCCGTGGCGAGCAGCTGGTCTTCGGGGATGCCGCAGTGGTCGAGGTAGAACTGCCCAGCGCTGGGCTTGGGTGAGGCGAGCGGCGCGCGCTCCCAGGCACGCGTGCTGACTGCACCCGCTGGTGTCGCGTCGTCGATGCGCACGTGCCCCCGGTACGACCTCTGCCGCGACCCCGCGGCGTCCTCGCGGGCGTCGTCGCGGCGATCGCTACCGGCGGATCCGAACAACCGGCACGACGGGCACAACCGGTCCGGCTCGGTGCACGGACGGGCGTCTCCGATCCGCTCACCCAGCACCGGACCGCCCCGGTGGCGCCACAGGTGCGACAGCCGCAGCTCACCCACCCGGTCGCCGTCACCGGACGAGGACGAGGACCGGCGGAACCGGACCGGCTGGCCGACGTGCACCCGGTCGGAGACCTTGAGCCGGTGGCCGAGGACGGGTCCGGCGGGATCGCCGTCGCGGTGCACGGCCACCATCTGCGCGCCCTGACGGCCCCACTCACTGGAAGCGGGGATCGCTGCAACACGGTTCTGGGGTCGTCGGTCGTCCGTCCCTTCGAGGGCAGCCTTGAACGCGGCACGGACATCGCCGGGTACGTCCAGCGCCGCCCCGTCCGGCTTTCCGGCGGCGAAGTAGGTGACGCGGCGGCCCTTGGACGCATCGGTGACCAGGAGCGTCCACCCGTTGCCTGAGGGCCCGGTGAGCCCGGGCCCGCCGGCCACCCTCACATCATCCGGCGCGACTCCACGGACAGTCCCGTCCGCTGCCGTGCGCCGTCTGCGCAGGACCCGGCGACCGTTGACGGACTCCACCTTGCCCTCGGGGAAGGTGAGCACGTCGCCGGTGGCGGGAGGACCGCCCGGGTGACCCGCCAGGAGGTCTGCCTCGATCAGGACGACGTCAGAACACGGCACGACCCTCGCCGGCAGCCCGGCATGCGGACCGTGGTCGTCGACGGCGGCGACGATGCCGAACTCCACGTTCTGCAGATGGGCCTTCACCGCGGAGTGCCGGTGCACCGGTGCGTACTGCGGGTCGGACGTGCGTAGGCAACCGCCGACCAGCGCCTCGTGCACCGATCGAACCGCACCGACGATCCCGGAGCCTGGCAGGATCACCTCCCCGGTGACCGCGTTCCGCGGAACGTCCTGCCGGCCCGTGGGCGTCGGGAATCCCGGCATCAGCAGCGGTGTCTTCGCGGTGATGTCCAGGCGGAGTTCGCCGCTCAGGTTCCCCGCGGTCGCGTGGTGATGCCAGGACGGCTCGCCTCGCTGAACGCGCGTCACGAGCGGAACGAACGTGTACGGGTTGACCACAGCGGTCATACGGCGACCCCTACCCAACCCGCTCGGGCGCCAGAGCGTCGCCGCCCAGCTCGAGGTGAGGCACCACCAGTTCGTCCTGAAGCAGGTCGCCGGCGGCGTTCGTCACCCGGTTGTACATCAACGGGTACAGGTGTTTCGGCCATCCGTCCGGATCCCTCCCACGCATCAGACCGGCCCGGATCCCCAGCCCGATCACGACCTCCTGCGGCAGCCGGGTGGCCAGCAGCACGACATGCCCGGGACAAGACTCCGCCTGCTCGGCGACCCACCGCGCGACCCGGTCCGCGATCGTCTCGAACGCCTCCCAAGGCAGCCACCGGTCCGCGGCCGGAGTGTCCGGGCCCGGCAACAGCGACCACTCGCGCACCTTCGCCTCGTGCGTCCCGGGCCGCAGCCGGTTCGCAGGTCCGCCGTCGTGGGCGCGGACTCGGACCTGACCGTTCGGCAGCCCCCGAGCCGGGATCCCCCCGATCGGGCCAGGGATAGCCCGAGCGATCAACAACAGCACCCGATCACCACCCTCCGGCGCCGTCGCGGCCTCGGCCGCGACCGCAGCCTGCGCCTCGGCCTTCGTCATCGAGACCTGCACCACCGGCGCCGGATCGATCACCAGGCGGCAGGTCCCGGCGGCGGCGGAGTTGAGCGCATGCCCCGGGGCCAGCGTCGTCAGCCGCTCCCCGGGAACCGTCAGGAACGTGTGTGCTCGATCCGTCGGCCGGAACTCGGGATTGATCCCGCCGGCGCCGAAGCTCGGCCGCTGACGCACCCGCAGCACCACGCCGCGCCGCCCGTACGTGGCGCGCATCCCGAAAGCCATCGCCACCGACCACGGCGCCCACACGAAGACGGCGTTGTGCGTGACCTGGTCGTCGTTGTAGTGAACCGCCCAGAACGACCGCACCAGATCGTCGATCCGCTCATCCCACCGACCGACGTGCGCGGCGTCCAGACCCCAACTCCACCGCCGATTCAGCTCGGCAGGTCCCGGCACCCGCAGCACCGCAGCGAACTCCGGCGCGATCTGGGCCAGGACCGAGGCACGCTCCTCCCGCAGCCAACTGATGCGTTCCTCGGCGATGATGTAGGCCGTCCCACGGTCCTTCCGCAACTGCTGGACGCGACGCCAACGCCACCCACCGGTCAGCACAAGCGCCAGGCCACAGCTCACCATCGCGAGGGTCAACCACCGCCGCCACAAGTACCCCTGGGGCGGCGACAGCCCGACAGTGTCGATCACCTCGGGCCCCAGCCCGAGAGCGCCACCCAACAGCGCCGTACCCCCCGCGAACATCACCGCGCTCAGCCAGGTCCCGCGCATCGCCCGCTGCGCGCGGCGCGTACGCCGCCGCTCGCGCCGATCCGACAACCACAGCAACACCCACTCCAGTCGCCCCCGCGCCGTGGACGGCAGGAACGTCCCCAGCCCCGCATTGGCAACGATCCGGCCGTCGACGTCACGGATCTCATCCAACGGGAACACCAGGTCGCGGCGCTCAACCGCCGCGAGCGCAGTCAACCGCGAGACCAGGAAACGGCGACCTGGCCTCGGCTCGGGCAGCCCACTGAGCCGGGAACCGCGGCGCAGCCGGGTCAAGGTCAGCCGATGATCACCGACCTCGGTGACCTCCACCGCGACCCGATCGAGGTCGTCGTCGACCCGAGCCACATGCCCCGCCGGCGCCAAGGCCAACCGAGCAGGAACGGCGTCCGACCACGCCGACGGATCGGGCCGGGAAGAGTCGATCGGCGTCAGCGGCTGGACACCATCGACCGACACCGCATGGTCCGTCAGGTTCACTAGCTCGATCCGCTCAGGTCCCGGACCGCCGACCACCCCCCGCATCGCCCGCGACATCAACCGGCGACGCCGGGCACGCCCTGCCGCCGCCGACCTGGCGCGTCGACATCGACCACCCGGCCCGAACCGCCCCCGGACTGCCGCCCAGGCTGCCACGTCGGCTCAAGCGCGACAGCCCCGAACCCAGCAGTCGTATGCGACCCCACCCCCGCGTAAGCGGCGAACGCCAACAGGGCACCGAACGACCCCGCGTCCTCCTCAGACCCGTCACACACGAACCGCATCGTGCCGACGAAACCCGTCACCACCGTCCCGCGCATGGACACGACCTCGCTGCGTCCCTCCAGATCCGACACCCACGCAGACCCACGAGAAGGCTCACCGGGCGCCGATTCCGGCGACAGGCCACGCCACCGAGCCAACAACCCCCGCGTCAACGTCGCCGGCTCCGGCAGAGGCGACGTCCGACCACCCCGACGAAACACCGCCGGACTGACGAACCGCACCTGCCAAGCCCGCTCCCCCGACCAACGCCGCAACTGCCCCCACTGCGCCCCGGCGACACGCCGAGCCGACGCCGCCACGCGAAACCGATGCCGACCCAACCGAACCGGCCGACCGGGCCGGACAGCGTCCAGACGCTCCGTCAACGCGTCATCCAGCAACCGCACATCCAGAACGGTCCGGCCGGCCCCGTCCACATCTGGCGGGGCCAACGCCCACGACCGCACCCGCGCCGAATGACTCCAGACACCCGCGTCGCCCTCCGCGCCATCCCCACAACCAGGCAACTCCATCATCGGCGACTGATCATCCAGCCAGCTCGACACGACCGCCAACGGCGCCATCAACGGCACCTGCACGCCCGCAGGACCCTCCAATAGCAGCCGCCACCGAGAAGGCATCGCACAGAACCCCATTCCACACGGCATCCCCAGCCGCGAGCGGCGCCCAGCCTGCCAGAAAACGCCAGACACTCGCAGGCCAAACCGCGCAGCCCCCACCGACAACACGCCGCACAAGGCCCGCGAACAGACCCTGGCACCCTGACGGCGCCTACCTGATTTCGGACAGTTCCTCACCACTTGGCGCCCGACGCTCGGCCAGCATCCATACGCCTGACAGCGTTGACTGCGTTTCGGACCGAGGAGCAGTTTGGCGAGCACCCCGTCGTGCACGTGTTTCTATGCGCCTGACGGCGTGACTGCGTTTCGGACGATCAGCGCAGACCTGAGCTGCGCGAACCTGACCGGCGCGAACCTGGTTTCTATACGCCTGACGGCGTGACTGCGTTTCGGACGCGTGAACCTGATCGGCGCGAACCTGACCGGCGCGAACCTGGTTTCTATACGCCTGACGGCGTGACTGTGTTTCGGACCGGATCGCTAATCATGGCCATTGGAGTGCCCCAGACGGGTTTCTATACGCCTGACGGCGTGACTGTGTTTCGGACACCAGCGCCTACCTGTACGTCTGGAACGGGTCGTCGTGTTTCTATACGCCTGACGGCGTGACTGTGTTTCGGACGAGAGACCATCCCATGAGGCTTATGCGAAACCCT
>NZ_CDWTMG010000014.1:40905-45401 GCF_977945845.1 Frankia sp. CcMO1 | reverse complement strand
TTAGCGACGGTGTGGAGACCGTGAACCGTGACTGACCCTCCACGCTTCGGCCGCCTCACGAAGCGCACTTTGTGGGTGGGTGTGTAGGAGCGGGAATCTCTCTCCAGGAGAGGCTCGTCGTGCGGGGCCGCAGTCGCCCGCAGGCCGAACCCTTCTGAGCGGGACTGGGCCTGCTTCGCGGGACTGGGCCTGGTCGACTCCGATCCGATGTACGGATCCTGCACCATCGGCCTCGGCGACAGGCAGGAACCGCTCATCCGGTTCCGCACCGACGGGCACGTGGCCCGCGCAGCACCATCGGGCGACTCGGAATGGAGCGGCCGGTCTCGATGAAACTGATGCGTCAGGCGGAACTGTCGGCTCGCAACGCCAGTCCGAGTTGACTGATCCGGCGTCGCTCCCGCCACCCTCGCAGCAGTGCGCCGGCACTCACGCCCGGGATCCCCTCACCGCCGGCCCTGGCGATGGCGTCCGCCATGCGCTTGACTATAGCTAGTCCAGTGGTATTGGTGGGTATCAGTAGTCATTTTTTGACTGTCCGGCGATGTTCCAGGCGTCGCTCGGCCCGGCACGGTTGTTTCCGGCGCGGGTTCCCGCTAGCGGTCGGCCGTCGCCGATGACGATCCGTCCGGGCGGAACGCTCTGGTTCGCGAGCTCCGGAAGCGTTGCCGCAGGACAATCACCCTGAACACTCGACAGCCGGTTGCGTGACGCTTGTGCAGGTCTGCGACAGGATGGCCGGGTGCCTCCCCGTCGGTCGACATCCCCTCGCGCGATCCCGGCCGCCAACACCCCACCCCGGCGTCCACGCGCGGTTTCCGTCACACTCCGTTCCCCAGATGAACAATCCATCCAACAGGCGTTGCCGATCCAGGTCTCTCGTCGCCGGCAGCCCGACAAGACAGTGCAGATCCCGGTCACGGCCAGTTGTGCCGGCTGTGAAGAGCGGTGGACCGATCCGGCCACGACCCATTGCGGGTCCTGCCACCAGTCCTGGCCGACGGTGCAGGGCTTCGATGAGCATCTGGTCGATTGCCCGGCTCATCCGGTGATCGCGACTCGTCGGGTCAAGCGGGAGCGTGAGCCGTCGGGCGCCAACGTGGCCTGAGTCCGTCCTTCCCCCGTGACCGCGGTCTTCCTCCGCATGCGGCCGGTTTCCGCCGGACGTCTCGGTCACGGGCGATCGGCGGCCGGTAGGCGGCCGATGTGTTTTCGAGCCGCTGTCCTGGCCGAGCCCGGATCACGACGGTGAGGCCCGGCACCGAAGGCCGGAACCACTCGGCGATTCCGTGCAACGGACCGGTGAGGCGGGCGAGAAACTGCTACGTTCCGGCGCTGGAGCACCCGTGAACGCCGCTGCACCGTGTCGATCATCCGGCCGGGATTCCGTCCGTGCCGTGCGCCATCGGATCGCGGATCGAGGATCGCGGGCTGCGGACGGAGGAACGGATGACGGTCTGCGGATTGGTCCGGCTGGACGGGGTGGACGTCCGGCGGGCGTCCCTGACCGCCATGCTGGCTTCATCGTCGTTTGGGCTGCCCGCCGCACGCGGTGTCCACCTCGACGGAGCATTCGGGACGGTGACCGCCGCGGACCTGCGGGCGAACCCGACTCCGCCGATCGCGGTCGACGACGCGGGGCTCGTGGTGATCGCGGATCGTCCGTCCCGCCGTCCCGAGGGAAACGAGACGGCCCGGATGCTGGCGGCCGCCTACCGCAGCGGCGGCAAGTGGGCGTTGCTCCGGTCCACCACGCGGACGGTGACGATCGTCTGGGACCCGCGGCGCGCCCAGCTGGTCCTCGTGCGACCCGCCAGTACGGCCGACGAACTGATCACCTGGTCGGACGGGCGCCTGTTTGCCTTCGGTGCCGAGGCTGACCAGGTGCTGTCCGCGGAGATGCTCGCTCCGCCCTCCCGGTTGGCCCGGCTCCGGCGGCTCACCGCCGGTGAGGTCCTGACGATCGCCGTGCCCGCCCGTCTCCGCCGCCCCGCACCGGCGGCGTTCCGCCTGGCTGGAGTTGACTCGGACGTGTCCTGAGGCGACGTCTCCCGGCGCGTCGGCTTCTGCGTCTCCCGGCGCGTTGGCTTCTGCCTGCGTCGGCAGAAGCCAACGGCGGCCTCTGCCTGCGTCGGCCTGCCCTGAGATGTCCCGACGTCTCTCGACGCCGTCAGGCCGGTCCTCAGGTCCGTCAGGTTGTGGAGGCCTCGGCGCTCTGCGCGGGCTTCGCGGGCTTGGTGGGCCCGGTGGCCGGGCCGGCCGGAGCCGCGGCGGCGGACAGCTGGCTCTCCCGCACAAGGGAGGTGACCCGCCGCTCGGCGAAGAACGACAGGAACGGGATGGTGCCGGCAAGCATGATCGTGATCGTCCGGGTCGAGGACAGCCGGCAACGGTTCGCCAGATCGAAGGAAGCGGCGAGATACACCATGTACAGCACACCGTGGAGCGGGCCGACGGCCGCCACGATCGCGTCGTTGCCGCCGATGTACTTCATCGGCATGCCGATGCACACCAACGCGATCAGCCCCACACCGACGATGTAGGCGATGGCCCGATACCGCAGCAGGGATGCGCGAATCGCCGTCGCGGAGGCACGTCCTGTGGTGGCCGTACGGGTGGGGTCGGGCAATGCCGTCATCAGCGGGCTCCGTTGATGTGCTTGAGGGCGTCCCGAAGGGCGTCACGCTCGTACAGTGAGGCGAGATAGCGGTTGTAGGCGTCGAGTTCGTCGTCCTCGGCGGACTGCTCGGCGGTGCCGGTCGTCAGCATTTTGGGGCCCGTGTCGAGATCCGGTCGCCATGGCGCCTCGGGGGCGATCCGGCCGTGGGCACCCCACCGCGGCCCGGTGGTGTCCTTGGGCGCCAGATCCTCCTTCATCATCTTCACCCACCAGTACACGACGAAGGCGGCGAAGACAGGCCACTCGACCCCGTAGAAGAGGTTTTGCAACGATCCCTGCGGGGATTCGCCCTTCGTCAGCTGCCAGATGCCCATGCGGATGAAGAATGCGATCAGGAAGAGCGCGAGGAGATGACGCGCGATCCACGAGGGTGACAACAGCAGCCGACGCACGAGGTTGACGCTACCTCTCCCCGGCCGGTCAGCGTAGGGCGCGTGGCACCTTCCCGGGACCGGACTCACACCCGGGACCGGGGCGCCGGGCGGCGTGGGAGGGGGCGCGAGGGGCTGGCCGACCTTGGCCGGGCCGGCCAGCCCGCGTGCCGCCGTCGGCGGCCGCTTGGCGACCCGTCCGCCGGGCTGGGGGGGTAGCCGGGGAGCGAACGGGCCGAAACACCGCCGGACCTCCTGGCGCGGGGGCCGGTATGGCGTTCATCTGTCAGTCGTCCGGCGGAGGTTGATTGGTTGCCGTCGTTGTGAAGATTTTTCGTCCGCATGGTTCCCCATGGTTCCGCATGGTCAAGTGCAGACCCACGTAACCGCGCAGACCCACGCCGTCAGCGCAGGACTGCGGCCGCCAGTGTCCAACCCGACGTGCCCCCGCTGGAGATGGTGATCGACGTCGTGCCGATTCCGGCCGGCAGCCCGATGCTCACCACTCCATCGGCCGAGCCATCGGCGATCGGTGAAGGCAGGGTCTGGGTGAAGGTCTGCGTGCCGCCGATGGAGGTGACGATGATCTGTACCCGCCCGGAACCGGATCCGAGGAGGACGTCCAGGGTGAGCGGAGACTGCGAGACGAAGACCGTCAGCCGGGCCGAGCCCTGCAGGGACAGCCGGTCGGTGTCGTCCACGCCGGTCGCGACCGGCGTGCCCTCCGTCCAGTCGAATCCGGAGGATGACGGCACGGACGTGCCCAGCAGGGTGTCGGTGTCGATCAGCGGCATCACAATGGCGGCCCGGTTCTGCACACCGTTCCACGAGCCCCCGAACAGCACCCAGTCGAGAGTTCCGGGGCCCGGAAGCCGCACCTGTGACCCACTGGGGAAGGGGGCGACGGTGCTGGTGTAGATCCCGCCGCCGATGCCCGCGAACGTTCCGCTGGGCAGGGAGGATCTGCTGTCACCATGGTTCGCGGACGGTCCCGCGGACGGTGACGGTGCGCCGCCACCACCGCTCGCGGACCCCGGGTCCGCCGGGTCCGGGCCGGCGGCGCTGCCCCCGGATGTTCCGGCGGGGCTCGACTTGGCCGGTTCCGGTGGGACCACCGTGGTGGCCTGGGGCGACGCGGCCGGCGTCCGCACGACCGGAGACGTCGTGACCGGCGTGGCGGACGGCCGCGGCTTCGCCGTGACGGTCGTCGTGGGCGGAGCCGGGGAGTTCGATCCTGACGGCCCCAGCAGGGCCAGGGCCGTCAGGGCCATGATGCTCACGATGGCGAGTAGCGCCCCCGCGATCGTGCCGCGTCGGGCAACCGAGTGCCGCCGGGAACGGGGCCAGTTGTGGGACCGGGGGAGCCGGTCGGGGCTGGTAGACTGGCTGGACCGGCGCCGTCGGCTCGATGGGGCCTTCGTGACGGTACGGCCCAGGCGGTGCTG
>NZ_CDWTMG010000014.1:0-40691 GCF_977945845.1 Frankia sp. CcMO1 | reverse complement strand
CCGGGTGCTGGAGCCGATCGAACCAGGCGGTCTGAGTGGTCCGTTCGCGCTGAGTGGACCGCTCGGGCCGACAGGTCCGATCGGGCCGAGGGGGCGGATGATCGTGCCGCTCAGGGGAGCATCGACTGCCGCCGCGACACGTCTGCGGATGCGATCGGAGTCGGGGCGGTGCCGGCCCATCTCGGCGCTCAGCATGCCGCGGAGTCGGTCGGGGAACGGGAGCTCCCCCAGATTGCCGCCATGACCGTCGCCGCCGCGGAACTCGCCGACGCGATCGGCTGACCCTCGACCATCTGCGCTCGAGCTGTTGGTTCCACGGTCGCCTGTTCCGTGGTCGCTAGCCACGCGGTCACCCGTCCCCGGAGCGGAGGGACGGCAATCGGCCGGAGGCCCGCCGCGCCGCGCCGCCGCGCCACCCTGCGCATCATGATCGGGCCCCTGGAACCCCGGGCGCCTTCTGCGTCATCTATGCCTCGCCGACTCGCTGTTGCCACCAGGGCCATAGCTTGACGCGGCCGAGGCAGGCGAACGCCGACCGGCTCGGACCCGCCGGTTTGCCGGACTGACCACTGCCCCGCCGCCGTCCCAGGCGACCCGAGCCCGATCGGGACCCATTCACCCGGGAACCGCCCGATCGGGATGTGGCGCCGCGTGACGTGCCCGACTGACCGGACGCTACCTGTGGCCTCGCCACCTCCGCGGCACCGGCCGGCGGTAGCTCGGTGTTCTGGAGAATCCGCTCCAGTTCGGCGACTCCCTTGGCGGTCTGGCTCTTCACCGTGCCGACGGAGATACCCAGCGTGCGAGCCGTCTCGATCTCCGACAGGTCGAAGGCGTAGCGGAGCACGACACACGCACGTTTGCCCGGCGGCAGTGTCATCAGCGCGGAGCGCAGATCCATGACCGCGGGGAGATCGGGTATCCGCGCCGACTGGTCGGCCCGCTGACCAAGGAAGAGCAGCCCGCGTCGCTCGCGGACGACCTTCCGGACCCGGTCGGCCGCCAGGTTGGCGACGATCCGCCGGACATACGCCAGTGGAAGGTCTGCGGAGCGGACCCGGTCCCATGCGGACCAGGCGGCCGTCAGAGCGTCCGCGGTGATGTCGTCCGCGACGTCGTGATCGCCAGTCAGGAGATACGCAAACCGGCTCAGCTCGCGGTGATGTCTCTCGAAGAAGGCATGAAACTCCGCCTGGGTATGGGGATGTTCGGGCTCGTCGTCGGCCGCGACCGCTTCCACTGGCACGCTCCCCGGGCCCGTCGAGGCCGGCGCGTCCGCGGCGCCGGCCGGACAGCCGATGCTGTGGTCGTCTGTCACTGGTTGCAGAGAACCATGAGTTCAGGGCGATGTGCATATGACGGTAGCGACTCGATCGGGTATGCGTCGTGGTACCTGGATGCCGAGTGGGGCGGTCACTGTTAATACGCTCGAAGCAGTGGCTTTACCCTCGGTCCGATGATGTCGGGCTGGCCACACATGGTGATGGTCCTGGCGCGCGTTGGCATCGGCCACGGGGACAAACCCGTCTCGGACCGGCCGAGGCAGCCACATTATAGGATATAGAGGCATAGGACTTGACGGCATAGGGCCGGAGGTGCGAGCCGATGAACCGAGATCCGGGCGGGACGGTCGCGAGGACGGGGCGGCGCACGGATGCGCGACGCCGGTCCAGCGGGATGGCCGGCGATCAGGCCGCGGCGAGGGTCGAGCGGCCGACATGGGATGCTAGGAAGATGTTTCCGCCGCGACGCCCGCCGGGTACGGCGAAATCTGTGTCTGTCCTGTCTGTCCTGTCTACCCGGTCTGGTCTGTTTACCCCGTCTGTCGCGATGCCCGAGGCCGTCCGTCCCCATCGCCCGAGTCCCCCGCCCCCGCTCGATCCGGACGCCCCGATCCCGGATGATCCAGGCCCGCTCCTGCCCGACGCTCCTGACCTGCCGCCGGCTCCGCACGAGCCCTCGCCGTATACCGAGCCGGCTCCCGGCTCACCCCAACCGGAGCCCGAGCCGGTCTGAGGCCCGAGCCGGCGTCGTCCACCCCACCGGAACATCTGTACGGCCGTGGCATGAACATGCCCGCACGCCGGATGATGCCGCGGCGTCGCGTGCCGAGGAGCCGTAGCGTGTGACGGGTGCATGCTGTGACGGTGAAAGCGCCCGGTGGGCCCGAGGTCATGACGTGGTCGACGGTGGCTGACCCTCCTGCCCCGGGGCCCGGCGAGGTCACCCTGGAGGTGGTCGCGATGGCGGTGAACCGCGCGGACCTGCTCCAGCGGCAAGGTTTCTACCCGCCGCCGCCCGGCGCCTCTGAGATCATCGGGATGGAGTGCTCCGGGCGGGTGGCGGCTCTCGGCGTCGGCGTGGACCGGGTCGAGGTCGGGGCCGAGGTCGGGGCCGAGGTGTGCGCGTTGCTCAGCGGGGGCGGCTACGCGAGTCGGGTGAACGTGCCGGTCGGCCAGGTGCTGCCGGTCCCGGCCGGGGTCGACCTCATCACGGCGGCCGCTCTGCCCGAGGTGGCCTGCACGGTGTACTCCACGGTCTTCGGCATCGCCGGTCTGCGCGACCATGAGGTCTTCCTCGTGCACGGCGGGGCGTCCGGCATCGGGACCTTCGCGATCCAGGCGGTCCGCGCGCTACGTCCGAACGCGCTGGTCGCGACCACCGCCGGCACTGCGGCCAAACTGGCCAGGGTGCGGGGGCTCGGCGCCCACCTCGCGGTCTCCTACCGCGACGACGACTTCGTTGCCAGGATCCGCGAGACTACCAACGGCCACGGGGCGGACGTCATCCTCGACAACATGGGCGCGGTGTATCTCGCCCGCAACGTCGCCGTGTTGGCCGTGGGAGGCCGCCTGGTAGTCATCGGCCTGCAGGGCGGGGTGAAAGGGGAGCTCAACCTCGGCGCCCTGCTCACCAAGCGGGCGGCGGTCCACGCCGCGTCGCTGCGCGGGCGGCCGGTCGAGGAGAAGGCCGACATCGTGGCCGGTGTCCGCGGCGACTTCTGGCCGGCGATCGAGGCGGGGGCGATCCGGCCGGTCGTCGATCGGGTGTTGCCGATCACCGAGGTCGCGCGGGCACACCAGCATGTGGCTGATTTCGGACATGTCGGAAAGGTAGTACTCACGATCCCGGAATGACCCTCGATGGGTGACACTCGGCGTGACCGTGGAGGCGAAGCCAGTGCCGTGAGAGGCGGATCACGGGGCAGGATAGGGGGCATGACGGATCAACCGGAACCCCGCGTCATGGTCGTCGGGCCTGACGGCGCGCTGCACGAGACCGCGGACTCGGGGGTACTCAACCGACCGGTGCGGCCGCTGGCCCCAGGCGGTGACCAGGCGCTGCAGGCTGCGGAGGACCCGGACGGCGGCAACCCCATCGCCGCGCTGGTCGCCCAGCCCGACAAGGTGATGCGCATCGGCACCATGATCAAACAGCTGCTGGAGGAGGTCCGGGCCGCCCCGCTGGACGACGCGAGCCGAGTCCGGCTGCGCGAGATCCACCGCAGCTCCATCCAGGAGCTCTCCGACGGGCTTGCCCCGGACCTGCACTCGGAACTCGATCGGCTGTCGCTGCCGTTCGACGAGGAGCGCACGCCGTCAGATGCCGAGCTGCGGATCGCCCAGGCACAGCTGGTCGGCTGGCTCGAGGGTCTGTTCCACGGCCTGCAGACCGCGCTGTTCGCCCAACAGATGGCCGCCAAGGCTTAGCTCGAGGAGATGCGCCGGCGGGCCTTGCCGAGCGGGCAGCAGCCCGGCAGCGAGACGTTCGGCCGCGGGGCCTACCTCTGACCGTCCGGGACTCGCGAGTCCCCGATCCGTGAGTCCCGGACCACCTGGCCACCTGGCCAGCGGACGAGCGGACGAGCGGACGAGCGGACGAGCGGACCAGCGGACCAGCGGACCAGCGGACCAGCGGACCGCGAGATCGTCTGTGGTCTGTCTGCGGTCGGTTACCGCCGTTCGCGGCTCCGGCCGCCGGTGCACGAACAGCGGGAGATCGTGAACGCGATGGCCTACTGGGTGCGGGCCGGGTGTGCCTGGCGGTCCCGTCACCACGATCCAATCCACGTGATGCCCCGAATGCCGGTGGCGGGACTGTTATGATCCGGCTTGGGCGGAAGATGATCCGCGCCTGGGATGTCGTCAGCCATCCGGCACAGCCGCGTCTTGGGATTTATAAAAGTTGAGGTGGCGACGCCAACCTGAACAGGGATCGGTGTAAACGGGGGAATGGAGTCGAAATGAAATAACTTGCGCGTTTCGAGCCCTCCACAGGCCTGTGACCTGCGATGATGCTCTCGATCACGTATTTGTTACTTCATTACGTCCCCTATCGGGATTTCAATCTGATCGCGCTCGGTGGTTTCAGTGTTATCTACGCTGCCCATCAGAATCTTTTCGCCAGAACCGTGGTAATCAAGATTATCAATGCTGCCCTGGGAGGCGGCGACGCCGCCCGCCGTTTCAGCCGTGAATGCCAGGCGGTTGGCAGGCTGTCCCATCTTCCGGAGGTCGTGAGCGTCTTCGGAGCAGGAACGACGGCTGACGGAAGACCGTTCACCGTCATGCAGTACCTCCGCGATGGCTCCCTGGCCGAGCGGATCCGGGACGGTGGCGCGCTGTCCGTGCCGGAGGCCATCGGTGTCGGCACGCGGCTGGCCCGGGCGCTTGTCGCCGCGCACGGCGCCGGCATAATCCACCGGGACATCAAGCCCAGCAACCTGCTCGTCACCCCGGACGGGCATATCGTTCTCAGCGACTTCGGTACGGCCGCCATCATGGCCGATCCGGGTGCGTCCGCAAGCCTTGCCGCTTACACTCCCATCCACTGCGCGCCAGAGGTCCTGAACGGCGGCCAGTACGGAACCGCTGCGGATGTCTACGCCTTCGGGTCCACCCTGCACACCCTGCTCGCGGGTGTCGCGCCCTTCGCGCCCCGTCCCGGTGACGGGCCGGCGACCATACTTGCCGGGAACGTGCCCGAGCTGCCGGTGAACATCCCGCCGGAGCTGCGGAGCCTGATCCGACGGATGATGGCCCTCGATCTGGAGCGGCGACCTTCCGTCACAGAGATCGTCGAGGAGCTTGACGCTCTTGGCCGCAACGTCGGGACCAGCGCGCTGGGGGTCTCACCGGCATCCTCCGTTCCCTTGGACGACACCGTTCTCAGCGATCCGGAGGGTTCCCTGAGAACGGCGTCCGACGGCAGCCAGGGCGCGCCGAGAGCGAGGGACACGAGCGAGTCGCCAACCATCGTGCACCACAAGGTTTCTGAAGGCGACCGCGCACCCGGTCGGCCAACGGATGCGCGAGGCCTACGGCGGGGCCGGAGACTGGTCGTTCCCGCGGTCGTCCTCACCGTCCTCCTGCTGGCATCCGGGGCCATGGTCGGCGTCTGGCGACTGACGGCGATTTCGGCGGGCGGACCGGCGACCGTTGCTCCCTGGACCTCGCCGGCTCACCCGACCCTCCGCACGCCGACGACCAGCCCCGCGTCGCCGCGAACAGCGCCAGCCATGGTCACCGCGCCCGCGCCCGTGGCCGCGACGCCGAGCGCCGCGCCGTCCCCGACTCCCGCCGTCGTACCGTCGACGACCGTGGCGGAATCAGATCCACCGGACCCGCCTGTGGCCAGCCCGTCAACCGTCCCACGGTTCACGGCGAGTCAGGAAAGCCTCTACGATCTTCTCAAGGCTTCCGTTCTCAATCGTTCGACGTGCAGGGGGCGCGCCGACCTGGAATCGAAATACGACGTGATCGCAGCGCTCTCCTGCAAGACGGCAACCGACACCACGTTGGTCTATCTGCGAAAATTCTCCACCCGGAGCGCCTATAACGACTATTTCGCCGGGCAGCGGTCCCACGTGGACGGGACCGGCCGATGCCGCTCCGGGGAGGAGGGGTCCAGCCGGTGGAACCACAACGGCGACGAACGCGGACCGCTTGTCTGCATCCGTCTCAGCAACGGTGACTACCGGATCGCCTGGGGCTTCGACGACGACAAGGTCGCGGTGTCCAAGGAGGGTGCCAGCCTGTCGAGCCTCTACAGCTGGTGGGAGGATCACGCGAACCTGCTGACGTCCTAACCGTCCAGGATGTGAGAACCCCGTCGGCCCGGCGGCGGGGTGACCAGGTACGAGAGCATCCGCGTCCGTCCCCGGAAGGCCCGGCGGTCAGTTCGCCGGGCTGACCGAGGACATGCTGAAGTCGGGGATCCGTACCGCGGGCATGCGGGTGAGCGTGAACCAGTCCGCCCATTCCCGCGCCATGGTGCGGGTGGTGGCGCCGATCTCGGCCAGGCGGCCGAGCAGGTCGACCGGTGACTCGTTGAAGCGGAAATTGTTGACGGCCCCGGTGACCTCACCGTTCTCCACCAGGTAGACCCCGTCCCGGGTGAGGCCGGTGAGCAGAAGCACCTCGGGATCGACTTCGCGAATATACCACAGGCTGGTGAGCAGGAGCCCGCGTTTCGTCGAGGCGATCATCTCCTGCAGCGACGCGGAGCCTCCGCCGTCCAGGATCAGATTGTCGATCATCGGGGTGGTCGGGACCCCGGTGGCACGGGCGGACGCGCGGGTCTCCACGAGGGCGGCGAGGGTGCCGTCCGAGATCCAGTCGGTGGGCCTCAGCGCCAGCCCGTTGTCGAAGACACTGGACATCGACGAGGAGGACTGCGCGGTCACGAAGGGGGTCGTCGCGAGTTCCGGGTCGTGCGGATCGCTGGCCAGCCGCAGCCCCGCCGGTCCGATCGCCTCGCCGAGACGCGTGCCGCCGCCGGCCCGGCTGAAGACCGTCCGGCCCTCGGCCGCGTCCCGACCGGCAGCCGTCCAGTACATGTAGATCATCAGATCCGCCACCGCGGAGGGCGGCAGCAGCGTCTCGTACCGGCCGGCCGGCAGTTCCAGCGACCGTTCGCACCAGGCCAGCCGGTCGCGCAGCGCCGCGTCGGTATCCGCGACGTCGACGTCGGTGAAGTCACGGGTCGACTGGCCGTGCCAGACCGAGCCACCGGGAACGCCGCTCTTGGCGTTCCACTCCACGCTGCCGGTCGGTTGGCTGTACCGCAGCCGTAGCCCCGTCGACGTCCCGAGCCACGTGGTGGTCAGATTGTGCTCGGCGAAGCCGAACAACCGCCGCCCGCCCGCCCGCGTCGCGGCGAACGCCTCCGCGAGGTCCCGGGCGAAGGAGGCGAACACCGTGGTGCTGGTTCGGGCGGCCGGATCGGTGAAGGCCTCGGCCGCGCCGCCCGCCGACCCCGCACCCGCGCGGACGGCCGTTGTGTCCAGCCCGAGCAGGTCCGTGTAGTCCTCGGCATCCTCGGCGTCCCGGGCCGCGTCCTCGGCGGCGCGGACGAGCTCCGCGAGGCCGTCGGCATCGGTGGGATGCGGCAGGTCGGTGGGACGCGCGGTGGGGCGGCCGCCGGGACCGGGGGAGTCGATGGTGGAGGCCGTCCGCACCCCGAACGAGCGGCCGATGACGCTGATAACGGTGATCGACCGGTCCCGGCTGGCGCCGTTGGTCGTCAACGTGTTGTTGGCCCAGCGCAGGTTCACCGCACTGGACTCGGTGGCGATCACTACGCAGCCGTCCGCCTTCGACAGGCCCAGGGCGCGTTCGACGATCTCGTGGGTGGCCTCGCGCACCATGCTTCCTCCGTCGGCTGAGACTGGTTCCGGTCCGGCCGGCCGGCTCATCGACCGGCCTCTCGGCGAGCATTGAGGATGTTGGTGCCGCGGAACAGAGCCGACGGGCAGCCGTGGCTGACGGCCGCGACCTGGCCGGGTTGGCCCTTGCCGCAGTTGAACGCACCGCCCAGCACGTAGGTCTCGGGGCCTCCCACGGCCTCCAGGGACCCCCAGAAGTCGGTCGTCGTCGCCTGGTAGGCGACGTCGCGGAGCTGGCCGACGATGCGACCAGAGCGGATCTCGTAGAACCGCTGGCCGGTGAACTGGAAGTTGTACCGCTGCATGTCGATCGACCAGCTCTTGTCCCCGACGACGTAGATGCCGCGGTCGACCCGGCTGATCAGCTCCTCGGTCGACGGGCCGCCGGGCGCCGGGAGCAGGGAGACGTTCGCCATCCGCTGGATCGGCACATGGGCGGGGGAGTCGGCGAACGCGCAGCCGTTGGAGCGGTCGACACCGAGCACGGCGGCATTGCGGGCCGCCATCGCCCGGTCGAGCTGATACCCGACGAACTGGCCGTCGCGGACGATGTCGAACCGGCGGGTCTGCACGCCCTCGTCGTCGTAGCCGATGGTCGCGAGCCCGTGCAGGGCCGTGCGGTCCCCGGTGACGGTCATCGCCGGGGAGCCGTACCGCAGCGTGCCCAGCTGGTCGAGGGTGACGAAGGAGGTACCGGCGTAGGCGGCCTCGTAGCCGAGCGCCCGGTCGAGCTCGGTGGCGTGCCCGATCGACTCGTGGATCGTCAGCCACAGGTTCGACGGGTCGATGACCAGGTCGTACGGCCCTGGTTCGACCGAGGAGGCCCCGGACTTCTCGGCGAGCAGACCTGGGATCAGGTCGATCTCGCTCTCCCAGTCCCAGCAGCCGGCCGCGGGGCCCGCCACCAGCCACTCCCAGCCGCGACCGACGGGCGGGGCGATCGTGCGCATCGACTCGAAGCCGCCCGCGGGATCGACCCGGGTCGCCTCGATCTGGCAGATCACCCGCACCCGCTGCTGTGTCGTCGTGGTCCCGGTCAGGTCGGCGTAGTACTTGTTCTCCATCACCGCGCTGAACCGGCCGTCGACATGGTCGACATCGTGCGCCGCGAACAGCGTCCGACACAGGCCGCCGACCCGTTCGACCCGGTCCCGGGCGTCGACCGCGAACGGGTCGGTCGCGTAGGCCGAGACCCAGACCGCGTCGGTGTGGGTCGGTTCCGGGGCGAGTTCGACCGGTTCGGAGTTGAGCGGGGCGGCGACCTGGGCCATCGCGACGGCCTCGCGGGCCAGCCGCGCCGCCTCGTCCGTCGTCAGGTCGACGCCGGCGGCGAAACCCCAGGTGCCGCCGTGTACCACCCGGACAGCCAAACCCAGCGTCGCGCCTTCATGGCGACTTTCCAGCGAGGTGTCGCGGAACGACAGCGAGGAGTCCTTGAGCCGTTCGATGCGGATGTCGGCGTGCGTCGCGCCGAGATCACGTGCGGTCTGCAGAGCCGCGTCGGCGAGCGCGGTGCGCGGCAGCGCGAGGAACTCGCCGTCGATCTCGTGAGCCGGCAGCCCGGATGAGGCCGAGTTCTGGACGAGGGTTGCCATGCCCCTATCCTGGCCCGTCTGTGCGACGGATGTCGGGGCGGCATGCTCGGATGACGCTGCGCATGCAGACGCTGCGAGAGCGCGAGACCGGGAGGCGCTGCCGTGTCCGGATCCGGCCGGGCAGGCATCAACGCCGCGGTCCGCCGGGAATCCCCGTCGTCGGCCGGGAACCGGCCGGAGGGTATTCACGAAGAGTGCCCGGCCCGGTATGCGGCCCGGTCGGGATCGGGATGGACCAGAATACCCAAGAAGATCATTGTAGTTATGGGAAAAGACGCTCCAGGACGATCGCGACCCCGTCCTCATCATTCGACACGGTGATCTCGTCGGCGGCGGCCAGTACTTCGGGATGGGCATTCGCGACGGCGACCGCGTATCCGGCCCAAGCGAACATCGGTAGATCGTTCGGCATATCTCCGAACGCGATGACGTCGGCGGCGATCACCCCCCGCCCGGCGGCGAGTTCAGCCAGTGCCACCGCCTTCGACACCCCCGGTCCCGCGATCTCGAGAAGGTCCGCGCTGGAGGTTGTGACGACGGCCTCCATCCCGGCGAGTTCGACGATGGCGTCGTACACCTCCGTAAACGGAGCGCCGCCCCGCCGGACAAGCAGTTTCGTCGCCGGCAGGACGCCCAGCAGCTCCGAGAACTCCGCGACGATCTCCTCGGGATCGGGCCACATCGTCTCGAAGGCGGGTTCCCGGCCGAAGCGCACGCCGCTCTCGACCGCGAACACCGCGTCGGGAACCGCGGCGCGGATCGCCGCCGCCAGCCGCAGGGCCGTGGCCGACTCCAGGCAGCGATGGCTGACCGGCTCGCCGGAGTCGAGATCGAAGACCAGCGCGCCGTTCGCGCAGATCGCGAGCCCAGAGACCTCGGTCTGGGCGACGACGCCGGCCATCACCCGACTGGGTCGTCCCGTCACGAACACCACGGTCGCCCCGGCGCGTTCCACCCGGCGCAGCGCCCCGCGGGTGCGTTCGGACACCGTGCCGTCGCTGCGGATCAGCGTCCCGTCCAGGTCGGTGGCGATGATCGCGGGCGGAAGCACAGTCATCAAGTTAACCAGCAACATGGCGGCCGGTGGAGGGACTCCGTCGCACCGGCTCGCCGGCTGGCCGCGGAGCGCGTGTCTGTGGTCGTCGTGTGCCGCTCCGCGCCGCGGGCCTGCGGGGCGGAGGTCGTCCGCCCGGTGACGGGTAGCATGCCGAGCATGGTCCCTGCCGATCGGCCCGCCGTGCCATCCGTCGGCGCATCCGATTCGTCGAATGTATCCAACCTGAAAACATTCGACGAACTCTTCGTCGAGCTTGCCGAGAAATGGCGGCGTCGGACACCCGGCTCGGGAACTGTCGCCGCGCTCGATCAGGGCGTCCACCATCTGGGCAAGAAACTGGTCGAGGAGGCCGCTGAAGCGTGGATGGCGGCCGAGCACGAAGGCCGGGGAAGGGCCGCCGAGGAGATCTCCCAGTTACTCTACTGGAGTCAGCTGCTGATGATTTCTCTAGGCCTTTCGTTAGACGACGTATACTCCCATCTGTGATCGATGCCCTGTCCTTTCTCGTAGACGCTGAGTAGTGACGATGCTTCGTATCGCGGTTCCGAACAAGGGGGCGTTGTCGGCCGCCTCCGGTCAGTTGCTCTCCGATGCCGGCTACCTCGCGCGGCGCGAGGGGAGCGAGCTGGTGGTCGCCGACGTCGAGAACGACATCGAGTTCTTCTTCCTGCGCCCTCGGGATATCGCTGTCTACGTCGGGTCGGGTCGTCTCGATCTTGGTATCACCGGGCGTGATCTCCTCCTCGACAGCAATGCCGCCGCCGAGGAGCTCGTTCCGCTTGGATACGGGTTCGCCACGTTTCGTTACGCCGCTCCGGAGGGGACGCTCGCGGACATCACGGAGCTCGCCGGCAAGCGGATCGCGACGTCGTTCCCCGCGCTGGTCCGGGCCGACCTTGCCGGTCGGGGGGTCACCCCGGGTGGCATCGTGACTTTGGACGGTGCGGTCGAGACGGCGGTGCGGCTCGGCGTCGCCGACGCGGTCGCCGACGTGGTCGAGACCGGCCGTACGCTCAAGGCCGCGGGTCTGGAGCTGCTCGGCGAGCCGGTCCTGCGCTCGGAGGCCATCGTGATCGCCAAGAGGGGCGCCGATCTGTCCCCTTCGCATGAGCGTCTGCTGCGCCGGATCCAGGGGGTTCTGGTCGCCCGGCGGTACGTGATGATGGACTACGACGTTCCGACGGCCGTGCTCGACAAGGCATGCGAAATCACACCTGGCTACGAGTCCCCGACGATCTCTCCGTTGCAGCGCGAGGACTGGGTCGCGGTGCGGGCGATGGTGCTGCGCGCCGAGGTCAACCGCATGATGGACGATCTCTGGGAGCTGGGTGCCCGGGGCATCCTCGTCTCCGGGATTCAGGCCTGCCGCCTGTAATCCCTGCTACCCGGAGCTACCTGTGCAGGATGAGCGACATGCCCTCGTTGCGGGTAGCGGTGCTGAGGAACTGGCCACGCACCGCGGATGTCACCGTGGTGGCCCCGGGCTTGCGCACACCGCGCATCGACATACACAGGTGCTCCGCCTCAATGACGACCATCACTCCGCGCGGGTCGAGCACCTCGACGAGGGCGTCCGCGATCTGCGAGGTCAGCCGTTCCTGGACCTGCGGGCGACGGGAGTAGAGGTCGACCAGCCGGGCGAGCTTCGACAGGCCCGTGATCTGGCCCTTGCTGTTGGGGATGTAGGCGACGTGCGCCTTGCCGGAGAACACGACCAGGTGATGTTCGCACAGCGACGAGAAATCGATGTCACGGACCAGCACCATCTCGTCGTGGCCCTCATCGAAGACGGTGGTCAGGACCTCGGAGGGATCCCGGCCAAGACCCTCGACGGCTTCCCGGTACGCCCGCGCGACCCGGTCCGGGGTCTTGCGAAGACCCTCGCGGTCCGGGTCCTCGCCGATCCCGATCAGTAGCTCACGAACTGCGCGTGCGACTCGGTCATGGTCGAAGGGACGGGCCTGCCGCGGCCTGCCATTGCCCGGCGCCGGGGTTGACACAGCCGGTCCGTCGCCGTCGGCGATGGGGTCCGGGATGCCGAAACCGTCCATTCCTGGGGCCTCCGCCGCGGGAGATGATTCACCTCGTCGTTCGCCCGCGGCAGTGGACGCCTCGTCGGAATAAGACGTCAACGGCGTCTCCTCTCGTCGTCGCTCGGCCAGCTCGGCGGGGCCCACGGGTTGGCGATCCTCGGCCCGTCATGGGCCGGACCTTCGCCTCCGGGGGGCGCCGGCGTGCCCCGGCCCTGGGGATAACCGTGCCCCCCGGGGCTGCCATTCCCACCCGGACCACCGACATCCGTGCCGTGCGGTACGCCCCCGCCCGGACCGGGCGGGTCGACCCCGGGGCCCGAGCCCGCGGGTGCCCCCGGCACGCCGGTGGGCTGACCGTGACCGCCGGCCCCGTTGCCCCCGGCCCCGTTGCCGCCCGGTCCGCGTCCGGCGGCACCATTACCGTGGCCCGGGTCGTTCACCAGGTCGGCGACATCCGCCGTCAGCAGGCCGAGCTCGGCCGGAGTCTGCACCGGTGGCCGGTCGGAGGGGACGCGACGCCCCACCCCGGTGTAGATGCCACGCACGGGGCGTTTCTGGACCGTCGCGAAGACCTCGGCGACCTCGTCCTTACTCAGTGTCTCGGTGTCCATCAGCCGCAATACGAGGTTGTCCAGGACGTCCCGGTAGGTCACCAGGATCTCCCAGGCCTCGTCGTGTGCGGCCTCGATCAGCCGGCGCACCTCGATGTCGATCTCACTGGCGACCTCCTCGGAGTAGTCGCGTTGGTGGCCGACCTCCTTGCCGAGGAAGACCTCGCTGTTCTCGGTGCCGAACTTGATCGCGCCGAGCTTGTCGCTCATCCCGTACTGGGTGATCATTGCTCGCGAGATCTGGGTGGCCTTCTCGATGTCGTCGCTCGCCCCCGTGGTCGGGTCGTGGAACACCAGCTCCTCGGCGGTGCGCCCGCCGAGGAGGACGGCGAGGCGGTCGAGCATCTCCGAGCGGGTCGAGAGGTACTTGTCCTCCAGGGGAAGCTGCATCGTGTACCCGAGCGCGCGCCCCCGGGGCAGGATGGTCACCTTGTGCACCGGGTCGGAGTTGGGCAGTGCGTGCGCGACCAGGGCGTGGCCGCCCTCGTGGTAAGCGATGCGCTTCTTCTCCTTGTCGCTCATCGCGTGGGTCTTGCGCTCCGGTCCCGCCATCACGCGGTCGATGGACTCCTCGAGCAGCCCCGACGAGATGAATTTCAGGTTGGAGCGGGCGGCCAGCAGAGCCGCCTCGTTCAGTACGTTGGCGAGATCGGCACCGGTGAACCCGGGGGTCCGCCGGGCGATGACCATCATGTCGGCGTCCGGGCCGATCGGCTTGCCCTTGGAGTGCACCCGCAGGATGGCCTCGCGGCCGAGCAGGTCCGGCCGGTCCACGACGATCTGCCGGTCGAAGCGGCCGGGCCGCAGCAGGGCCGGGTCGAGGATGTCGGGCCGGTTCGTCGCGGCGATGAGGATGACCCCGCCCTTGACGTCGAACCCGTCCATCTCGACCAAGAGCTGGTTGAGCGTCTGCTCCCGCTCGTCGTGGCCACCGCCGAGTCCCGCTCCGCGGTGGCGGCCCACGGCGTCGATCTCGTCGACGAAGACGATGGCGGGCGCATTGGCCTTGGCCTGTTCGAACAGGTCGCGGACCCGGCTGGCGCCGACACCGACGAACATCTCGACGAAGTCGGAGCCCGAGATGGAGTAGAAGGGCACCCCGGCCTCACCCGCGACGGCCCGGGCCAGCAGCGTCTTGCCGGTTCCCGGCGGGCCGTAGAGCAGGACCCCCTTGGGGATCTTGGCTCCGATCGCCTGGAACTTGCCCGGGTTTTCGAGGAACTCCTTGATCTCCTCGAGCTCCTCGATGGCCTCGTCCGCACCGGCCACGTCGGCGAACGTCGTCTTCGGCGTGTCCTTGCTCACCAGCTTCGCCTTGGACTTGCCGAAGTTCATGACCCGGTTACCGCCGCCCTGCATCTGGTTCATGAAGAAGAACAGCAGAAGGACGACCAGCAGTACGGGCAGCAGGTTCAGCAGGAGCGAGACCAGGATGTTTCCACGGTCGACCGAGACGTCGTAGGCGACCCGCTTGTTGCGGAGCTCGTTCGCCAGGACGACACCCTGTTCGGTGACATAGGACGACTCGAACTTCTGGCCGTCCTTCGTCTGGATCTGGATGAGCTGCTTCGAATCCTGGATCTTGGCCTTCGCCACCTGGCCTTCGTCGATCTGCTGCTGGACGAAGTTCAGGTCTCGCTTGCCGTACTCACTGGGACCCGAGAGGACACCCGTCGTGAGAATGATCACGAACAGGACCAGGAGCAGCAGTGGCACCCAGCCGCGGAAAATTCTTCTTGGAGTCATCTGTCTGGAGCACCGGACACGAGCGCTCCACCCTCCTGACGTGTGTGCTGCCCTCGATCGGGATTCCCTTGTGCCGAGGGTACCGCCGGTGCGCGCATCTCACCGCGCGTACATCCGACCAACGGATCGGCGGCCCGCGCTGTTCCGATCGTGGCGGTCTGATGGTGTTCGGTGTTTCGCTCGTGGCGGATGCGGCGATCGAGGGCGTATCCGAGCGGGCGGAAGGCCGGCAGGTTCAGGCCGGGGCGCCCCGCTCGATCGCCGCGGGTGTGAGGGTCCCGACAAACGGCAGGGTTCGATAATACTCCGAGTAGTCAAGACCATACCCGACGACGAACGCGCCGGGAATATCGAAGCCGACATATCGGACATCTACGTCCACGGTGACAGCTTCGGGCTTACGGAAGAGCGCCAGGACCTCGAGCGAGGCGGGGCCGCGTGAGCGCAGGTTCTTCAGCAGCCAGGACAGGGTCAGCCCGGAGTCGATGATGTCTTCGACCACCAGGACGTCCTGGCCCTCGATCGACCGGTCCAGATCCTTGAGGATGCGCACCACGCCGGACGAGGAGGTCGACGACCCGTACGAGGAGACCGCCATGAACTCCATGGTCAGCGGGACCGTCAGCGCGCGGGACAGGTCCGCCATGACCATGACGGCGCCCTTGAGCACGCCCACGAGCAGGATCTCCCGGCCGGCGTAGTCGGCGTCCACTCTGGCCGCGAGCTCGACGATCTTCGCGGCGATCTCGTCCGAGCTGACCAGGACCTCGGCGATGTCGGGATGCGGGCTGTGCCGGAGGCCGTCATGGGCGCCTCCGGCGTCGGGGGTCGTCGTCGCGGCCTGACTCACCTGGTCGTCCTCCTCGATGTGTGGCGGGGTGGCGGCATCCGGCTGTCGGGCGGCATCCGGCTGTCGGGCGGCGGGGCCGGCTGACGACGGTGGAGGAACCACCGGCCCGGTCAGCGTGACCCTGTTCTCCCATCGCCGGGCGAGCGCGCCGGTGGGAAGCGGTACCGGCTTCTGTCCGCGCCACCGCGTTACCAACTCCTCCACCGCCCAGATGTGCTCCGCGCGCAGCGCGGAGGCCGACGCTCCGACGTCGATGGCCGCCCGGCGCAGCAGCCGACCGCGGAGCGCCGCGGTGAGCCCGGCCAGTGCGGCGACGTCGAAGGCGACCTCGCCGGTGCACGGCTGGCCACGAGCCATGACGACCTTGCCGTAGACCTCGGCGGCCATGGCGTCCAGGGCGTCCGCGTCGGCCCGCAACAGATCGGCACTGCGCGCCAGCGACTCGGCGATGCCCGGGCCGAGCTCCGTCTCCAGCACCGGCAGGACCGTGTGACGCACCCGGGACCGGGTGAACGCCGGGTCCCGGTTCGTCGGGTCGTCCCACACCTCGAGCCCCTCGGCGAGGCAGGCGGCCCTGGTGTCCGCGCGGCGGATCCCGAGCAGTGGCCGGCGAAGCAGGCCGTCGTCGGCCGACATCCCCCCGAGGGACCGGGCGCCCGCGCCCCGCGCGAGCCTCAGCAGCACCGTCTCGGCCTGGTCGTCCAGCGTGTGGCCGAGAAGCACCGCTTGGGCGCCGAGCCGATCGGCGGCCGCCGCGATCGCGGCCCGCCGTGCCTGTCGGGCGATCCCCTCGGAGCGAGCAGTGTGCTCGGTCAGGACCTCCACCGGATCCAGGCCGAGGGCCCGACCCTGGCGGGCGACGCGCTCCGCCCGTTCGGGTGAGCCGGCGTCCCAGCCATGATCGACCGTGACCATGCCGGCCCGCAGGGCGCGGCGGGGGGCGACGAACGAGAGGGCCGCGGCGAGTGCCAGGGAGTCCGGGCCGCCGGAGCAGGCGACCAGCACCAGTCCGCCGGGTGGCAGGTCGGTGACCGCGCGGCGAACCGCCAGCCTGACTGCCGCGACCGCGGGAGCGGGAGATCTCGACGAGTGAACCGTGCGCGGAGCCGGATCGCCCGGTCGGACGTCGCCGGCATGGCCGGCGTGGTCCTCACCAGCGATCGGTGGGGTCACAACGTCGGCCGGAAGGCGGACGTGGAACAGCCCGGGGAGTCGGCGACCCCCGCGGCCCCGACGACCATGGTGCTCACGCCGAGATCGGCGGGCGGCTGCCCAGGACCCGTTGCATCCAGGCGGTGGGATCGACCAGCTCGGCGCGGGCCGGCAGCGCCGCCGGTGACTCCCAGACGGTGTTGAAGCCTGTCACCCCGGCCTGCGCGACCACCGCACGCACGAACGCCCCCCCCTGGCGGTACTGCTGCAGCTTGAGATCGAGACCGAGGAGCCGGCGGACGAACCGGTCGATCGGCGATCCCCCGCCGCGGCGACCCTCGAACTTCGTCCGGATGTCGGCGACGGTGGGTACAACCTTCGGTCCCACCGCGTCCATCACCTGGTCGGCGTGGCCCTCCAACAACGTCATGATGGCCTGGAGGCGGTCGAGAACCGCTCGCTGGGCCGGGGTCTGCAGCGCCTCCACGACGCTCGGGCTGTCGGCTCCCCGGTCGAACACCGCCCCGCGCAGCGCGCTCATCGCCGAGCGGACGCGGTCCGCGAGGACGTCTGGATCGAGGTCCGTGGCCTCAATGAACGCGGTGATCTCGGACTCCAGGTGGGTCCGCAGCCACGGCACGGCGGTGAACTGACTGCGATGGGTCTGCTCGTGCAGGCATACCCACATCCGGAAGTCCCGCGGCACGACCCCCATGGCTGCCTCGGCGTGCGCGATGTTCGGTGCGACCAGGCTGAGGCGCCCGACCGACCCCGGCACCCCGAGCGACCCGGGCACGTTGAGCGGACCCGGATCGTCCCTCCCGGCCTGGTACTCCTCCGGCGGCAGGAAGACCTCGTACTGGCCCAGCACCTTGCCAGCCAGATAGGCCAGGGCTGTGCCGATCTGGACCCCCGTGACCCGCCGACCGACCGCCGCGGCGAGGTTGCCGCGCTGCTGTTCGGACAGTTTGTCCAGCAACGGGGAGGTCAGCACCCGCAGACCGGCGACGTTGGAGCGGACCCACTCCGGCCGGTCCACCACGGTGATGGGGGTGGCCGGCCCGGCGGGAGTGAGCCGGGTGTAGTCCTCGACGTGCCGCTCGGCCTCGACGGCCAGTCGCCGCAGCTCGGAGACGACCTCGCCGGCCTGCTCCCGCGAGATCTGCGGGCCGGGGCGAACCAGTTTTCTCGCCGTCGTCACGGCGAGTTCCCAGTCGACCAGCTCGGCGTCCACGAATCTGAGCGTACCGGGCTCGCCCGTCGTCTGCGTCCGGTCATGGACCGTGCCGAGAACGGGACGGGACGCGCCGGGGGCGCCGACGGTCCCGCTCAGGCCGGTGGGCGCGATGGTGCCGGCGGGATCGCCGCGGTCGTCGACCGGGCCGGGGTGCATCCGCAGCCGGCGAGCGCCGCGGCGGCCCGGTCGAGGGCGGCCTTGGTGCCGCCCGCCTCTTCGGCGGGCGAGAGGAACGCGAAGAGGAGCAGCCTGCCGTCCGCGTCGACGAGCTGGCCCGCGAGGCTGCTGACGTTGTGCAGAGTGCCGGTCTTCGCCCGGACATCGCCCGCTCCGATGGCGGTGTCGCCAGTGGTGTAGCGATCACCCAGCGTACCGGAAAACCCGGCTACCGGCAGCCCCGTGAGAACGGTGCGCAGCGCCGGCCGACCGGGGAGGACCGCGGCGCGCAGGATGGCCACAAGGGTCATGGGCATGATCAGGTTCGCGATGGACAAGCCGCTCACGTCGGCCAGTGTCATCCCGGCGACGGGGATGCCCGCCTCGGCGAGGACGCCCCTCACTGCGTGGGTGGCGCCGGCGAACGAGGCGGGCAGGCCCCGCCGGTGGGCGACGAGCCGTCCCAGGCTCTCGGCGAGATCGTTGTCTGACTGGGTGAGCATGCGTTCGACCAAGACCCGCACCGGAGGGCTGTAGACCGCCGCGACCCGCTGCGCGGCCGGGTCCGCCGGGCCGGTGGCCACCGATCCGACGGATATTCCGGCGGTCGTGAGCGCCGCGGCGAAGGCCGTGGTCGCGGCGGCGGCCGGGGTGGGGCTGCGCGGTCCGGCGGCTCCCGGTGCCGACCGTCCGGCGTCGACCTCCAGCGCCGAGACCGGGGCGACGTCCCCGTCGGTCACGTAGTTGTCGCGCCATCCCGGCGCCCGGTCCGGACCGACGAACAGCCCTCCGTCGCCGATCACCCGAGCCGCCGAGGTGATACCCGCGGCCCGGACCTGAGCGGCGAGATCGCTCAGCCGGGCCAGGGCCGGATAGCCGTCGAGCGCGGTGGAGGCGGTCAGGGTCGGATCCCCGCCGCCGACGAGCCACAGTGTTCCGCCTGATGTGCGGGCGTTCCCGCCCGCGGGCGGGCTGTAGACCACCGTGGTCCGCAGCCGGTCGTCGGGGAAGGTGGTCAACGCGGCGGTGGCGACCGCGGTTTTCAACGTGGAGGCCGGTGCCACGGGGATGCGGGACCGGACGTCAAGGAGCACCCGACCCGACTGCGCGTCGACGACGAAGGCCGCGGGCCGCGCCAGGACGGGATCACCCAGCGGACCGGCGAGGCGGGCCGCCACCGCCGCGGGCTGCGGGATCGGCGCGGCCGGATCGAGACCGCCGAGTACCGCGGTGCCCGCGCGGTCGGACCCGTTGCCGGCGAGCTCCGCGGCTGACCCGGTGGTGGGACCGAGGGACAGGGACCCGGCGAGCAGCGCGCCGGCCAGAGCGGTGAGCCCCCCTACCCGGGCGACCGGTGCGGCTGACGTCACTAACCGACACTACGCAACCAGCGGGCGGTCGGCGACGGCGCGCCGGGTGAACCCGGATCCGTCGCCGCGGGCATGCCCGGCGGTGTCCCGCCGCGGTAGGACACCAGGGTTTGCAGTGGGACACCAGGGTTTGCGGCGGGATACCAGAGGTGTCGTGCCGGCGGGCGGCACTGGTACGAAGAACGCCCCACCGGGCGTGTCGCCGGTGGCCATCATGGTTCCGGTGCCCGGGAGATCCGGCGGTGGAAACGTGGTGGTGTCGACGGTGCGGTTCGGGTGGGAGGCGGCGTCCGCGACACTAGGTGCGCCGTCGTGGGTGTGATGCCTCGTTGCGGTCACTGGAGTGGGTGGCCCGCGCCCCGGGCGGGGCACATCCGCCGCCTGGCAGAGCACGACGTACGGCACGAGCACGACGTACTGCGCCATGAGCACGGCACGGCTTGAACGAGCACCATGTGACAAACGGCGATCGCCCCGGTGCGGACCGGGCGAAGACGAAGGAGACAGGGAGCGGAGTGGACCTTGAGTTCGATGTGACCATCGAGATCCCCAAGGGGCAGCGCAACAAGTACGAGATGGATCACCACACCGGCCGTATCCGGCTTGACCGGATGCTGTTCACCTCCACCCACTACCCGTCGGACTACGGGTTCATTGAGGGAACCCTCGGGCGCGACGGTGATCCGTTGGACGCCCTCGTCCTGCTGGAGGAGCCGACGTTCCCGGGCTGCCTGGTGCGGTGCCGGACGATCGGCATGTTCGAGATGACCGACGAGAAGGGCCCGGACGACAAGGTTCTCTGCGTGCCGGTGGCCGACGTCCGGCAGGAGCACCTGCGGGATCTGCGGCACCTGCCGGAGTTCGACCGGTTGGAGATCCAGCACTTCTTCGAGGTCTACAAGGACCTCGAGCCCGGTAAGTCGGTGGAGGGCGCCTCCTGGGTGGACCGCAAGGAGGCTGAGCGGGAGATCCTGGCGTCCATCAAGCGGCTGCGCGAGGCGGAGGCCGGGGAGGCGGACGGGCACGACCAAGAGGCCGAACCCAGGTCGGCCTGATCCCTCCGTCCGGTTTGTGGTATCCGTAACGACCTGTCCCACGTCCCAAGCGGGGTGGGACAGGTTCAGGAACCCACGGGACGAGCCCGGAGCGATGCAAGTTGACAGGTCATGGACCGGTGAGCTGTGAGACCATGATCCCTGTTAACTGGGCCATGCCCTGGTGGGAGGGGGAGCGAGCCGGAGGCGGGGATTGAACCCGCGACCTATCGCTTACGAGGCGATTGCTCTGCCACTGAGCTACTCCGGCGAACGGCCAGGATCGCACTGGCCCGGGTCGAGTATGCCAGATGCGTGGGCGGGCTCGACCCGGCGGTGGTCCGGTGGTTGTGCGCGGGCCGAGATGCCCGCCGTCGCCCCGGATCCCAGCCCTCCACGGTGACGCCACCAGTGGCGGGCACGGTTTGGAAGGCCTCCGTCTCGGGCTGTCATGGTGAGGGATGCGCTATGTCGCCAAAATGGCCCTAAGTCGGCAAATTATTCGCTTTATGTCACATTTAGCTAGCTTTGGATGCTGCAACACCGTAAATCACCACCCCCGGTCGCAGTGGTTCCGGTGAGGATGCGTAGGGTTTCGCACCATGACCGGGGCCGGAGACGCTGCACCAGCAGTGACGACGCGAGGAGCCTCGCTCCTCGTCGCTGAGGACGATGAGGCATCTCGCATAGCACTTGCGCGCAGTCTGGAGAGATTCGGTTATCGGGTGCTGGAGGCCGCGGACGGCGAGGCCGCTCTTCGGCTCTTCCAGACCACCGAGATCGATCTGGTGGTGCTGGATGTCGCGATGCCCAGGATGGACGGCTTCGCCGTCCTGAGCCACCTCCGCCAGACCAGCGAGGTTCCGGTGATCATGCTCACCGGGCGGGCCGAGGAGGTCGACCGGGTGGTCGGCCTCGAGCTGGGCGCGGACGACTACGTCGTGAAGCCCTACTCGCTGCGAGAACTGGTGGCCAGGGTGCGTGCCCGGCTTCGCCGGCGGCCGGCGGAACCGCCGCCGCAGCGCACCGGGGACGGCAGCGACCCGCTCGTCTACGGAGACGTCTCCATCGACCTGCGGGCCCGCGAGGTCGCCGTCGCCGGGGAGCGCATCGATCTGACCGCGCGCGAGTACGAGCTGCTGGCCTTCCTCGCCCGGCATCCTCGGCGGCTCTTCAGCCGGGAGGAACTCCTCGAGCAGGTGTGGGGCACGCGGTTCCAGGACCCCGCCACCGTCACCGAGCACGTCCGGCGGGTACGAACCAAGGTCGAGGGTCGTCCACCGCAGCGCCGGCTGGTCACGACCCTGCGCGGGATGGGCTACCGCTTCGACCCGTGACGTCCTCCCCGCCGGGCTGTCGCATCCCCGCCGGCTGTAGAGGTGCTGTCCGGGGGGGGGAGCATCCCGCTGGGCCGCCGGGGTAGGCGGCGTCGTGGACCTGCCGGGAGGCGCAGGCATCCGCGCCGGTCGCACGAGGTCCGGCCCCCGCCGTCGAGAACCACGACCACCTGCTGGCGCGGAACATCGTGCCGCACGACCCGGCCCGCACCGTGTGGGGTCGTCGCCCGGTCTCCGACCGCGGGCACGGCTTCGGCGAACTCCTCGTAGAGGGGATGTTCGTAACGCAGGCAGCACATCAGCCGGCCGCAGGACCCGCTGATGCGCATCGGATTGAGGGCGAGGTTCTGCTCCTTGGCCA
The DNA here is from genome assembly GCF_977945845.1 of Frankia sp. CcMO1. Classification (NCBI taxonomy): domain Bacteria; kingdom Bacillati; phylum Actinomycetota; class Actinomycetes; order Frankiales; family Frankiaceae; genus Frankia; species Frankia sp. CcMO1. Next base: position 18,486 of record NZ_CDWTMG010000014.1, on the reverse strand, counting down.
TCCGCAGGCTCACCGGCTCGAAGTCGTTGAGAAAAGTAGCGCAGCACAGGTCGCGGCCGCAGGAACCGATCCCGCCTTGAACCCGGGCGCTGTCGCGGGCGGACAGTTGCCGTAGCTGGACCCGTGCCGCCAGCGTCCGGTTGAGATCCCGTACCAGCTCACGGAAGTCGACGTGGCCCTCCGCGCTGAAGTAGACTGTGTAGCCGCCGGTGGCCATCACGTGGTCGACGCCGACGATCTTTATCGGCAGGTCATGCTCACGGGCTAGGCGACGGGCCGCGACGCGCGCCCGGGCGCGCCGGCGCCGGGAGACCTGCCCGCGCTGGATGTCGGACGCGTCGGCCATCCCGACGAGCACCGGCAGGTCGCCGATGTCGTCGCTGACCCACTGGGGCGCCCACATGCAGGTGGCGACCTCGGGGCCCTCCTCGCTGGGGACGAGCACCCGGTCGCCGACCCGGGGGCTGCAGGAACCAGGATCGGCATAGTAGAGCTTGCCTCGTGGGGAGAACGCCACCGCGCACATCATCGGCATCCGACCGGTCACCTCCCTGCGCCCGCCCGCCGGGTCCCGCCCGGGCGGACATGGTCGAACGGCATGTCCGCGTCGCGATCACGATATGCCCGGCCTTCCGCCCAGACAGGCCATTACGCCGGTTCGTCCCCACCGCCGGTCGCGGGTCGCGGGTCGCGGATTGCGGGTTGCCGGTCGTCAGGCGTCGCGTAGTGCGAGGGTGAGCGACTCCACCGCGAGCAGCGGGACGAGACCGGGATTCCTGGCCAGCGACGCCCGGGTCGTGAGGACGGCCTCCAGCCGGCGCAGTGTCTGTTCCGGAGTGGAGGCCGCGGCGTATCCGGCGGCCTCGACGCAGTGATCAGGATGGATCGCGTCGACGCCGGCGCCGAGCTGTTGGACCAGGACATCCCGGTACAGCCCCGCGAGGTCCACCAGGGCTCGGTCCAGTGCATCGAGGACGGTGCGGCGACCTCGGCTCTTCTGGGTTCGCTCCAGCTCCTTGAGCGCCCCCGCGGCACCCCGCACCACCATCGTCCGGCCCTTGGCCCCCGCCTTCGGGGCCCGCGCGGACCTGGACTTCCCGCCGACCGCCGTGGCACCGACGCCGAGTGCGGTCTTCAGCGCCTCGGTCTCCACCTCGTCGCGTTCCGCATTCGCGGCCTCCGCGTCGGCGTTCGCCGCGTTCACCAGATCGGCCGCCGCGGCCAGGCAGCCACCGACCTGGCCGAGCCGGGCCGGGATACGCAACACCGCCGCCCGGTTGGCCCGGACCCGCTCATCCGTGGCGAGCCGGCGCGCCAGGGCCAGATGGCCCTGGGAAGCTCGCGCCGCCGTCTCGGCGACCTGCTCGTCGACTCCCTCGCGAACCAGCGCGTCGCGGACGTCCGCGGCCGCGGGCAGCCGTAGCGCGACCGTCCGGCAGCGGGAACGGATGGTGGGCAGCACGTCCTCCACGGAGGGGGCGCAGAGCAGGAACACCGCCCGATCCGCCGGCTCCTCGAGGGCCTTGAGCAGGGCGTTCGCCGCGGCCTCGGTGAGCCGGTCCGCATCGGTGATCAGCAGGATGCGCCAGCGGCCGGCCGTCGGGGCGCTGGCAGCGTCGCGTACCAGCGCGCGCACGTCCTTCACGCCGAGCGAGAGCCCCTCCGGCTGCACGGTTCGCAGATCGGTGGCCGTGTCGGTGAGCACGGTGTGGCAGCCGGTGCACTCGCCGCAGCCCGGCGGCTCGTTCTCGCAGGTGAGGCTTGCGGCGAAGGCACGCGCCGCGTCCTGGTGACCTGCCCCGGCGGGTCCGGTGAACAGCCACGAGTGCGTCATCCCGGCACGGGCGGCGGCCGGCGCGCCGCCTCCACTCGCGAGCCCGGCACTCGCGGCGGACGCCGCGGCGTTCAGCATCGCGACCACCGCGTCCTGCCCGACGAGCGTCTCCCAGATCGTCACTGGGCCATCATCCCCAAGCCGCGTCGGTCCGGAGCGCGTCGGTCCGGAGCGCGTCGGTCAGAGCACACCGAGCGGGACGGCCAGCCGATCGATGCGGCTGGCCATGAACGAGCGGATCTCGGCGTGGATCTCCTCCGGTGACCGCGTCGCGTCGAGCGGAAGATAACGATCGGGCTCCTTCTGCGCCAGCCGGCGGAACGCCTCGCGTACCCGGCCATGGAAGGTCAACTTCCCGGCGTCGTCCGCCTCGGCCGGGCCGTCCGGCGGCCCCGGCGGCGGACCGGGATACGCGGCCATCCGCATGCGGCGCAGGACGATCTCTGCCGGCAGATCCAACAGGACCGTGACGTCGGGAAGCAGCGCGTGCGTCGCCCACTGGGCGAGGACGGACAGCTCGTCGGTGCCGATGGCCCGGCTCACGCTCTGGAAGGCGATGAACGAGTCGACGTAACGATCGGTGATGACGATCGCTCCCCGGGCCAGCGCGGGTTCGATCACCCGCGCGACGTGTTCAGCGCGGTCCGCCGCGGTCAGCAGCGCCTCGGTCCGAGCGTGCAGCCGTACCGTCGGGTCGAGGAGCAGTTCCCGCAGGCCCGCTCCCAGCGCGGTGCCGCCGGATTCGGAGGTCACCACCACCTCCCGGCCGGAGGAGGCGAGCCACGTCCGCAGCAGCTCCACCTGGGTGCTCTTGCCGGCGCCATCGACGCCCTCGATCGCGATGAACAGGCCGGCGTGGCGGGGACGTACGGCCGCCGGCTGCCGGCCGCGCAGCGCGTTCCACAGCTCGGGCCAGACCGCGGCTCCGGTCGGGTCGTCCATCTGCCGATAGGCGAACAGGCCGACCGCGACGGCGAGCAGCCCGCCGGCGAGCAGGACCGCGGTGACGCCGTCCGCGCGGACGTTGATGTCGCCCCACAGATGGATCTCGTGCGAGCCGATGAGGCCAACGAGCCCGGGCGCGGCGGCGAGCACGAGCAGCAGGTCGATGCGGACCAGCGACTGCACCAGGGCGAAGGTGCGCCCCCGCAGCTTGTCGGAGACCTCGGCTTGGAGCAGGGTGTATCCGGTCACCCAGGCCACGCCGGCGAACGCCCCCACCGCGACCACGAGGATGCAGGCGATGACCAGGTTCGGGATGATCGCGACGATCACCAGGGTGATACCCGCCCCGGTCACGCAGACGCCGAACAGGCGAGTCCGACTGTAGTCGCCGAGCAGCCTGGGACCGGCGGCCATGCCGGCGGCGAGGCCGACGAACACCGCGCCGAAGAGCACCCCGTACGCGGAGTCGCCGCCGCCCAAGATCTCCACGTAGAGCCGGCCGAGGGCGATGACGCAGCCGGCGCCGGCGAACCCGCCCAGGATGCCCACGACGAGTCCGCGGACCAGTTTGTCCTGGCCGACGTAGCGCCATCCCTCGGTGATGGAGGCCAGGAACCCGGGCTCGGGGCCGGTCTCCGGCCGCGCGGCCCGTCCGATGCCCTTCAGTCCCCAGATCACGATTGCCGAGCCGAGGAACGTCGCCGCATTGAAGTACAACGCGAGGTCGAGCGAGGAGTCATGGAAGAACGACACGCTGGAGCCGAGCGTCCGTGAGATCGTCGCAAGCATCGTGAAGATCGTCGCGGCGATCGGGGCCGTGCCGTAAGTCATGATCAGGCTGAGGGTGTTGGCGGCTGCGAGCTGCTCCTTGGGGACCAGGTGCGGGACGCTTGCGTCCTTCGCCGGCGCCCACACCAGGGTGACCGCCTCCACCAGGAACGAGGCGATGAGCAGCCACTCGAGCGTTCCGATGATCGGGATCGACATGAACAGCCCGAACCGCATGACGTCCGTCACGACCATGGTCAGCCGGCGGTCTAGCCTGTCGGCGAGGGCACCGGCGAGTGGGCCCAGGATCAGGGCCGGCATCAACCGGACGATCAGCAGCGAGCCGATGGCGTACGCCTGCCCGGAGAAGCTCTCCTGGAGCTGGGTCACCAGTGCGGTGGTTGCCAGCAGACCCATCCAGTCACCCAGGCTGGACAGGCTGAGCTGAATCCACATCCGGCGGAACGCGGGGATCCGTAGGACGGCACGGATGTCGCTGTCGCCTCCGGCGGCGATGGCGGACGGCAGCGGCGGCGAGGGAACCGTCGTCACCGGATGCCTGCTCGGCGAGCGGTGGGCCCGCGGTCGCCGGACGGGCCGGGGTGGGCGCCGCCCGGCGTCCCGATGCCCGGCTGCATGGTCGGTGGCCACAGGGTCTCCTCCGGACGTCTCGACCGGGGTGGTGGACCTGCCGGTCACATCGGACGGCCCTGTGTCACCAGATGTGGATTCCAAGTCGCCGACAGTGAACGCCGTGACCTCGGAAACCACCCGGGGCGCGTCCGCTTCTCCAGGTTCTCCAGGGCTCCTACCGATCGGCAGCGCCATCAGTCCGTCCGGCGGGTGCCACCGGACGACGAGCTACCGGAGCTACCGGAGCCATCGGAGCCATCGCCGTCGTCCGTCACCGTCTGGGCGGTCTTGGACCTGGCGGTGCCGGTCTTCGCGGTGCCGGTCTTCGCCGTACCCGGCTTGGCCTTGGTGGTTTTCGGGCCGGTCTTCGCGGTGCCGGTGCCGGTCTTGGCGGTGCCGGCTTTCGCGGTGCCCCGGGCAGAACGCTTCGCGGTGGCCGGTCCGCGGGCCCGACGGTCTGCCAGCAGCTCCGCGGCACGCTCATCGGTGATCGTCTCGACCGTGTCACCCTTGCGCAGACTGGCGTTGGTCTCACCGTCGGTGACGTAGGGGCCGAACCGGCCATCCCGCACCACCATCGGCTTGCCGCTGGCCGGGTCGGTCCCGAGCTCTCGCAGCGGCGGGCTCTGCGCGGCCTGGCGCCGACCGCGGGCCTTGGGCTGGGAGAGCAGCACCAAGGCCTCGTCCAGGGTCACGGTGAACAACTGATCCTCGGATTCCAACGACCGACTTTCGGTGCCTTTCTTCACATATGGGCCATAGCGGCCATTCTGGGCGGTGACCTCCTCCCCGTCCTCCCCCGCACCCAGAATGCGCGGAAGGGTGAGCAACCGCACGGCGTCGTCGAGGGTCAGCGTCTCCAACGACATGCCACGCAGCAGACTGGACGTGCGCGGCGGGTCGGTGTCGGTGGTGACGTAGGGGCCGAAGCGACCCGCCTTCGCCGTGATGGTCGCCCCCGACGCCGGGTCGATTCCCAGCACCCGGTCGCCACTGGGCGCGGCCAGCAGCTCCAGCGCCTTGCCGACGGTGAGTTCGTCCGGTGCGAGATCGTCCGGCACGCTGGCACGGCGTTCCCCGTGCTGGACGTAGGGGCCGTAGCGGCCCACCCGGACGACCAGCAGGGTGCCGTCGTCGGTCTCGCCGAGGGGGATCGAGTTCACCTCGCGGGCGTCGATCTCTCCGAGCCGCTTATTGACCAGATGCTTCAGTCCGTCGGCGGCCGGGTCGGTGCCGTCGCCGGTTCCGAAGTAGAAGCGGGTCAACCAGTCGGTCGGGGCGGCCGTGCCGGCGGCGATGTCGTCGAGGTCGTCCTCCATCGTCGCGGTGAACCGGTAGTCGACCAGCCGGGTGAAGTGGTCCTCCAACAGGCCGACGACAGCGAACGCGACGAAGCTCGGCACCAGGGCCGAGCCCTTCTTCCACACGTAGCCGCGGTCCTGGATGGTGCCGATGATCGAGGCGTAGGTGGACGGCCGACCGATCCCGAGCTCCTCGAGCGTCTTGACCAGGCTGGCCTCGGTGAAGCGCGCCGGCGGGCTGGTGGTGTGCCCGCGGGGGGTCAGCGAGCGGGTGGTCAGTGGGTCGCCTTGGCGTACGTCCGGCAGCCGCCGCTCCCGGTCCTCCAGCTCCGCGTCTGGATCGTCGGCGCCCTCGACGTAGGCGCGCAGGAAGCCGGGGAAGGTGATGACCTTCCCCGATGCCGAGAACTCGGCGTCCTCCCCGGCGGACGAGGTCGCGCCGAGCCGGATCGTGGCGCTCGTGCCGCGGGCGTCCGCCATCTGGCTGGCCACCGTCCGCTGCCAGATCAGTTCGTAGAGCCGGTAGGAGTCGACGTCGAGCTCGCCACGAACCTCACCCGGGGTCCGGAAGTGGTCCCCGGCGGGTCGGATGGCCTCGTGGGCCTCCTGCGCGTTCTTGACCTTCTTGGCGTACGTGCGGGGGCGTGCCGGCACGTACTCCGGCCCGTACAGGCTCGCCGCCTGCGCGCGGGCCGCGGTCAGGGCGGTCTCGGACAGGTTCGTCGAGTCCGTCCGCATGTAGGTGATGTAGCCGTTCTCGTACAGCCGCTGCGCCACCTGCATCGTGCGCTGGCTGGAGAAACGCAGTTTACGGCCGGCCTCCTGCTGCAACGTCGAGGTCATGAAGGGCGGGTACGGCGAACGGCGGTAGGGCTTGGTCTCCACCGAGCGCACCGTGAATGCGGCGTCGGCGAGCCGCTCGGCCAGCGACCGGGCGGCGGCCTCGTCCAGCCGCATCACCCCGGAGGAGACGAGTTGCCCCGTCGGGGAGAAGTCACGGCCCGTCGCGATCCGGTTGCCGTGCAGGGCGACCAGGGTCGCCGGGAGCGGGGCCTTCTCGACCCCGTCGCCGCGGGCGGATCCGGTGCCGGGTCCGCCCGGCCCGGACCCCGGTGTGCCGTCCGCGTCCGACCACGCCTGGCGGGCGACGGTCGTCCCGAACAGGCCCTCGATGTTCCAGTACTCTGCCGAGCGGAACCGCATCCGGGCACGTTCCCGCTCCACCAGGATGCGGGTCGCCACGCTCTGGACCCGGCCCGCCGACAGCCTCGGCATGACCTTCTTCCACAGTACGGGAGAGACTTCGTAGCCGTAGAGGCGGTCCAGGATGCGACGCGTTTCCTGAGCGTGGACCAGGTTCTTGTCGATCTCGCGCGGATTGTCGACGGCCCGCTGGATCGCCTGGGGGGTGATCTCGTGGAACACCATCCGCTTGACCGGCACCGTCGGCTTCAGCGTCTGGAGCAGATGCCAGGCGATGGCCTCGCCCTCGCGGTCCTCATCCGTCGCGAGGTAGAGCTCGCTGGCGTCTTTCACGAGCGCCTTGAGCTTGCTGACCTGCGGTTTCTTGTCCGGCGTCACGATGTAGAGCGGTTCGAAGTCGTTGTCGACGTCGACGCCGAGCCGAGCCCACGGCTTGCCCTTGTGCGCGGCCGGGACATCGGCGGCACTGCGCGGGAGGTCACGGATGTGCCCGATGCTGGATTCGACCTGCCACCCCGGACCGAGATAGCCGGCGATCGTCTTCGCCTTCGCCGGCGACTCCACGATCACCAGGCGGTTGCCCGGGCCCCGGCCGGAGCCGGTGGCGCGGCTGCCGTGGGCGCCGCTGGCTCCGCCTGAGCCGTTCTCCGAATGGCCAGTCCCCGTTCGCCCGTTCGCCGTCCTGCTGTTTGCCGTCCGGCTGGTGGCGCCGACGGGTACGTCGGCGGATGCCTCGCTCGAGCCGGTCTCCGGCGGGAGCCCGGCCTCGGTGGGCTCGGCGACCGGTGCGGATGACCGCGCGGTCGCCCGTGTCGTCGTCTTCGTGCGCGCTGGCACTTCTCTCCTCGGTGCGACGTGCTCGTTTTAGTGCTCTGTGGGGCGAAAGCGTAGGTTGCTTCTACGGAGCGTAGGTCTCGAACATGGCGGATGTTGCGGAGGCGGAGCGCGTTACTGGATCTGGCGGGGGCGGTACGGGTGTCCGGCGGACGGTGGTCGTGCGGGTGGCGGCCGTCGGAGTGAGAGCGGTGCCTCGCAGCACCGTACGCCGCCATTCCGTCTCGCGGATCCTCCCGTCCCGGTATGGCGACCGTAGCCCGACGCTCACCCACTGCTTCTCCGATCCGATGTGGGTGGCGCGGATGGTCCGCCGGCGCATCACCCGGCCCACGGGCGGTGCCGATCCCGCATCCCGAGGTTCCACCGGTTCCCGAGGTTCCATCGGTGCGAAACAGCGCCGCCGACCCGCGTGGCCTCGTGCGAGCCGCGGGGGTCGGCGGTGACGGAACGATGTGGGTCAGGCGTTGATCTTCTCGCTGAGGGTCGGTGTCGATTGTGTCATAGCGGGCACATCGTTGATCATTGAGCTCCGTCGCTTGGAGATGATGATCACGGCGGCGATGGCGGCGAGGGCGGCGAGGGCGACACCGATGCGCAGCCCCGTGTTCTCGTCCGCGCCCACCGAGTACTTCACGACTGTCGGAGCGATCAACAGGCTGACCAGATTCATCACCTTGAGCAGCGGGTTGATCGAAGGGCCGGCGGTGTCCTTGAATGGATCTCCCACGGTATCGCCGATCACCGTGGCCGCGTGGACCTCCGAACCCTTTCCGCCGTGGTTGCCGTCCTCGACCATCTTCTTCGCGTTATCCCAGGCCCCGCCGGAGTTCGCGAGGAACACGGCCATCAGCACGCCGGCGGCGATGGCGCCGCCGAGGAACGCGCCGAGCGGCGGGTATCCCAGGCCGAAACCGACCGCGATCGGGGCGAGAACCGCCAGCGTCCCCGGTGTAATCAGTTCACGGAGCGAATCGCGGGTGCAGATGTCGACGACCGCACTGTAATCCGGCTTCTCGTCGCCGGTCATGATTCCAGGCCTGGACCGGAACTGGTTGCGCACCTCCAGGACGACCCGCCCGGCCGCGCGGCCCACCGCATTGATCGCGAGCCCGGAGAACAGGAAGACCACGGATGCCCCTATGGTGAGCCCGACCAGCGCGTCGGGGTAGGCGATGTTCAGGCCGCCAACGATGCCCCGACCCGCCTCGGGCAGCGCTCCGGCCTCGCGGAGAGCCGTCGTCACGGTGTCGGTGAACGAGCCGAACAGCGCGGAGGCGGCGAGCACCGCGGTGGCGATCGCGATGCCCTTCGTGATCGCCTTGGTGGTGTTGCCGACGGCGTCGAGCGAGGTGAGGATGGCTGCGCCCGCCTCGTCCATGTCGCCGGACATCTCGGCGATGCCCTGCGCGTTGTCGCTCACCGGCCCGAAGGTGTCCATCGAGACGATGACACCCACCGTCGTCAGCAGACCGGTCCCCGCCAGCGCCACCGCGAACAGCGCGATCGTGACGCTGCCGGAGCCGAGCAGGTAGGCGCCGAAGACCGCGGCACCGATGAGAAGCGAAGAATAGACCGCCGACTCCAGACCTACCCCGATTCCGGCGAGGATGTTGGTGGCCGGTCCGGTGAGCGACGCCTTTGCGATGTCCTGCACCGGCCGCCGGCCGGTCTCGGTGAAATACCCGGTGAGCAGCTGGATGGCGGCGGCGAGCACGATCCCGATCAGGACCGCGCCGATCGCGATCACTCGTGGATTGCCAGACTGGGTGCTCCCCTGCATCCCGGGGAAATCGGCGAAGCTCGCCGGGAGGTAGAGCAGCGAGACGGCGACGACGCCGACCGCGGACACCACCGCGGAGATGAAGAAACCCCGGTTGATGGCGGACATTCCGGTGCGGTCACCGGCCCGCGGCGACACCGCGAAGATTCCGATGACCGCGGTCACAACCCCGACCGCTGGGATGAGCAGGGGGAACACCAGGCCGCGTTCGCCGAACGCCTCGACCCCGAGAATCAGCGCCGCGACGAGCGTCACCGCATAGGATTCGAACAGGTCGGCGGCCATGCCGGCGCAGTCGCCGACGTTGTCGCCGACGTTGTCGGCGATCGTCGCGGCGTTGCGGGGATCATCCTCGGGAATCCCCTGTTCCACCTTGCCAACCAGGTCCGCCCCAACATCGGCGGCCTTGGTGAAGATCCCTCCGCCTACTCGCATGAACATCGCGAGCAGAGCGGCGCCGAATCCGAATCCCTCCAGGACCTGGGGGGCGGTGTCCCGGAAGACGAGGACCACAGCCGCCGCCCCCAGGAGCCCGAGACCGACGGTGAACATCCCCACCACCCCGCCGGTGCGGAAGGCGATGCGGACGGCGGCTCGTTCCCCTCGGGTCATGGCGGCGGCCGCGGTGCGGGTGTTGGCCCGGGTCGCCAGCGACATCCCGACGGATCCGACCAACGCGGAGAAGATCGCACCGACCACGAAGAAGATCGACCGACCGATCTTTGCTCCAGTGTTCTCGGCTGGCAGGAGCAGTAGTACGAAGGGGATGACGACGACGAATCCCGCGAGTGTGGTGAACTGCCGTCTGAGATAGGCTTCGGCCCCCTCCTGGACCGCCCGGCCGACCTCCACCATCCTCGGGGTGCCCGGACTCGCCGCCAATACCTCACGAACCAGATAACCGGCAACAAGCAATGCGAGGGCTGCGACTATCGCCACACCGGCGACCAGTCCGAGGGCTCTGCCGCTAAGGTCAATTCCAGCACCCTCGGCCTGTAGGGCTTGGATCGAGGACATGGCTCCTCCCGGTCTGCTCTGTGCGCCCTCCGTGAGGGTGCCGGTGCTCTTGGGCGCCCTCACGGCGGTCGCCACGGCATCGAGACGGTCACGGTCACGCGCCGCATCCGGCGACGCTTTGGGCGAGATCGGCCGATTCTTCCCATTTCTAGACATCTGACCGGTCTCGCGGGAAGCACCAAGGGAATCACGGATGGTTGGATCAGCCGTCCATGAGATGCGGCGGAGTCTATCCACACGTCTGTGACGTGCGCTCGTTTTTCGGTAGCGGCGGCCCGGGTCGCGTGCTCTCGGGTACCTCTCACCGCCCTGGCGATAATCCGGAAACGGGTCGATTCGGGAATATTCGGTGTAAAAAGATCACTTGTGCTATTGCTGACATGGCAGACTGGCGCCGTGGCTCCACCTCAATGTCAGGTTCTAGGTGCCCCGCCTTCGGAACCTGGCGCGGGGCACATGGCGGCACGGTCGGAGGCTGGAACAGTCGCCAGGCCCAGGCAGGGAGACCGGAGAGGTCCTACACCGCGGATTCGCAGGGATCCGATGTGGCGCCGGTGTGCCAGGTCATCGCGACAACCGTACCCACGCCGTCGGGGCCGCGCCTGATCTCGATCTCGTCGACGAGTCCCTCGATGAGGGCGAGTCCGAGCCCCGGTGGGAAACCGGAGTTGTCCTCCGAGAGATCGTCGTCCGCCGGTTCCGCCCAACCTGGCGGCTGAGTCGACTCGGATTCGAGTTCGAGCAGGGTGGTCGCGGTGACGAGGCCACCGTCCGGACCGGGGGCGACCTCGTCTCCGGTTCTACCGCAGTCGGCCACCGTGATGGTGAAGGAATCGGCGCCGTCGATGAGCGCGACATGCACCGGGGCCTGCGGCGCATGCTTGCGGTTGACGCGCACCGCTCGGGTGCATGCCTCCGTCACCGCAAGTTTGATCTCGTCGGCCGCGCTGACCGGAACTCCTGCGCGCCGGCTGACCGCCGTCGCGATCATCCTGGCGGTACGAACGTGCCCGTTCAGGGCAGCGAACCGCAGCTCAACGGTGGGCATACGGCGGGCCTGCCTTTCGCGAAAGAGTGATGTCCGGCTCAGTCGCTCGCGGCAAGGGCTTCCTCGACGGAGGAGTGGATGGGGAAGACCTTGGTCAGGCCGGTGATCCGGAAAATCTTCAGGATGCGCTCCTGAGTGCAGACCAGACGCAGTGAACCCTCGTGCGCACGCACCCGCTTGAGCCCGCCGACGAGGACCCCGAGGCCCGTCGAATCGAGGAACTCGACGCCTTCCATGTCGACGACGAGGTGGTATGACCCCCCGGACACGAGATCGATGAGCTGCTCGCGAAGCTTCGGCGCGGTGTAGACGTCGATCTCGCCGCCCACCACCACGACCGTGTGGTTGCCTTCTTGGCGTGTCGTGAGGGACAGGTCCACGGATCCTCCTTGTGTGCCTCCGGCCGTCCCGTGCTTCGGGCGACCGACATCACGGCGCCATTACCCTCCCACGAGGAGGATCAATCCGGTGTGCCGCGACACAGATCGCGGGTCCGGTGTTGCGGCGTCGCCGGCTGATGACGTCTGATGAAATGTATCCCCGATCTTGGCGCTCGCGTGGGGGTCGACCGACTGCATCGGCGGTTTCGACGCAGCTGGTCCCGCGGGGACACTCTGTGGTCCGCCTGTCGTCTTGTCGTCGGCATCGCTGCCCGTAGCCACGCCGAGATGTTCCCCGGACCGGGATCCGGGATCCTCGGGCTCGATCGGCCGGGGGCCCGAGAGGGCGATGCTCCGGGGGTTTGTCCGGCTGAAGGGCGCCGTGACCGCGTCGAGACGCATATCCTCGATCGTCGTGGGCTCGCCGGTGGATGTCGACGGTGCGGACACGGCCCTTGCCGGGCTGCGCCGCGACGTGCGACGAGCGCGGTGCATGACGCACATCGAGCGCGTCCCTGCCCGGGACGGCTGCCCGGCGCCATGGCCGGACTGGATCGATCCGGTCCTGCGGGGACGGTGGACGGCCGCCGGGATCGCGAGCCCCTGGAGCCACCAGGCGGCTGCCGCCGAGGCCGCGTACGCTGGGCGCAGCGTGGTGCTGGCGACCGGCACGGCCTCGGGCAAGTCGCTTGGCTATCTGATGCCGGTGCTGTCCCGGCTGCTCGCCGAGCCCGGTGCCCGGGCACTCTACCTGGCGCCCACGAAGGCGCTGGCCCACGACCAGCTTAGAGCCGTGCGGTCGCTGCGGCTCACCGGTATCCGGGCCGCCGCGTTCGACGGGGACACGCCGGCGGCCGAACGGGACTGGGTCCGGGCGCACGCCGGCCTGGTCCTGACCAACCCCGACATGCTCCACCGTGGCATCCTGCCCTTCCACCGGCGGTGGGCCCAGTTCCTGCGCGGCCTGCGTTACGTCGTCGTCGACGAGTGCCACGGCTACCGAGGGGTATTCGGCGCACACGTGGCCGCGGTGATCCGCCGGCTGCGGCGGATCTGCGCGCGCTACGGGACCGATCCGGTGTTCCTGCTTGCGTCCGCGACCGTCGCCGATCCCGGGGTCTCGGCCGCACGGCTCACCGGCGTGGAGGTCGAGGTGGTCGACGTCGACGGATCTCCGCGGGGGCCACTGGACTTCGTGCTCTACGAACCTCCGCTGCTCACGGCCGGGCAGAGCTCGCCGGACCGGGAGGACCCGACCTCCGCGCCCGGCCCGGGCGAGAACGGCGCCCCCGTCCGCCGGTCGGTGACCGCCGAGTCCGCGGATCTGCTGGCGGACCTCGTCGCGGACGGTGTGCGCACCCTGGTCTTCGTCCGCTCGCGACGGGCCGCCGAGGTGGTGGCGGTGACTGCCCGCCGCGAACTCGGTCGGATCGCTGCAGACCTCGTCGACCGGGTGGCGGCGTATCGGGCGGGCTACCTGCCGGAGGAGCGACGGGCCCTGGAGGAGGATCTCCGCTCGGGCGCCCTGCTCGGGGCGGCCGCGACGCCGGCACTCGAGCTCGGGGTGGACATCAGCGGGCTGGACGCCACCGTCACCGCCGGTTTTCCTGGCACGCTCGCCTCGCTCTGGCAGCAGGCCGGGCGCGCCGGGCGGGATGGCCGGCGATCGCTGGCCGTGTTGGTCGCCCGGGACGATCCGCTTGACACCTACCTGGTGCATCATCCCGAAGCCGTCTTCGGACGGCCGGTGGAGGCCAGCGTCTTCGACCCCGACAATCCCTACGTGCTCGCTCCGCACCTGGAGTGCGCCGCGGCCGAGTTGGCGCTGACCGAGGCGGATCTGGCGTTGTTCGGACCGACCGCTGCGTTCGCCGTCGACGACCTGGTCCGCCGAGGACGGCTGCGCCGCCGGCCCACGGGCTGGTTCTGGACGCAACGGGCCCGGCCGGATGTGGACATCCGAGGGGCGGGAGGACCACCGGTTCGCATCGTCGAAGCGCGGACCGGCCGGCTCCTGGGCACTGTGGACGCCGCGACCTCGCACACGACGGTGCACGCTGGCGCGGTCTATCTTCACCAGGGATCGAGCTTCGTGGTCGAGGACCTCGACCTCGAGGAATCCGTCGCGTTCGTATGCGAGTCGACGCCGGAATGGACGACCACCGCGCGTGACCACACCGACATCAGGGTGGTGGAGTCGTCGCGATCCCGGGTGCTGCCCGACGTGGAGGTGCACCTCGGCGTGGTCGAGGTCACCAGCCAGGTCGTCGGATACCAGCGGCGGCTGATCGCGACGGGCGAGGTGCTCGGGCAGGAGCCTCTCGATCTGCCGCCGCGTCAGCTGCGAACCCGGGCCGTCTGGTACACGCTGTCCGACGACCTGCTTGCCCGAGCCGCGATCGAGCCGGCGGACGTCCCCGGCGCCGTCCACGCCGCCGAACACGCGGCGATCGGTCTGCTCCCGCTGTTCGCGACCTGTGACCGTTGGGACATCGGCGGTGTCTCGACCGCGCGCCATCCGGACACCGAACGCACCAGCGTCTTCGTCTACGACGGACACGCCGGCGGGGCGGGTTTCGCCGAACGGGGATTTCTCCGAATCGGTGCCTGGCTGGCTGCGACCCGGGACGCGATCGAAGCGTGTGAGTGCCCGGCGGGGTGCCCGTCGTGCGTCCAGTCGCCCAAATGCGGAAATGGCAATGAGCCGCTCGATAAGGCGGCTGCCTGGCGGCTCCTCGCCGCGGTGACCGCCATGGAGTCGAAATGAAATAACTTGCGCGTTTCGAACCCTCCACAGGCCTGTGACCTGCGATGATGCTCTCGATCACGTATTTGTTACTTCATTACGTCCCCCATGATCGGCTAGCCCCGTGACCACTTCGCCGCGGCGTGGTTCCCCCGCGACCGGACCCGGGTATGTCGACCAGATCGGCTTTTCTCCGTCGTTTATGCCAACGTCCATGGTTTTGGAGGTCTCGGTGGTAACCGTCGGTGTCGTGCTGTTGCTGGTGGCTGGAGTTCTCACCGCGGATCTCGTGTTGGAGAACAGCGGCCACACCGATGTCCTGATCATGGGGCAGATGCTCTCGTTCGACATCTGGGGCCTGTTCGTCCTCGGCCTGGTAACGGGAGTGCTGGTAGCGGCCGGCGTGCAGCTCTTCCTGCAGGGCCTCGCGCGGGATCGCCGCCGCCACCGGATGGAACGCCAGCGCGCCCGGGAGATGGAGGCGCTGGTGCGTTCCGCGCCAGCCGCGCCCGCCACCAGCGCCCCCCGGTCCGTCGAAGCCGACACCGGCGGGGCACGAACCCGGACGGCCCCGCCCCAGGCGCGTCCGGCCTCCGCGACCGCTCCGATGCCCGCGACTGCTCCCACTGCAGCGTCCTCGGGCCAGATCATCACCCATCCCCACCGGGGTGACCGGATCGTCGCCCGCGTCGCTGATCTGCGGCGCCGTGACAGTGGCGGTGATGCGGCGAGTGGCGCCGCCCAACCTCGCGAGGGCGTCCGTTCCGGAACCGGGTCGTCCACGCCGACTGGGAAGTAGACACCCTCCGCTCCTCCCCACGGCCCGGCACGGGCACGGGCGGACAGCTCCGGGAGCGGGCCGAGTACCGCCGGTAGGCGCGCGAGGACCGTCACCTCGACGGCGTTGCCGTCGACCCGGCAGGCCGCCAGCCGCGCCCCGTTGGCTGCGCTGACCTCGTCGGCCCGCGCGCACATCGTCCGCTGGTTGGTGGGCGGCATCGCTGCGGCCGCGAGGGCGGCGAGATCCGCCGCTCCAGCGGCCCGCTGCCGGACCGTGCTGATCACCGTCACGGTGAACGCGACGCTCACCAGCGAGAGCAGCGCGAACAGGACGGCCAGCAGCCATACCGTCGCGGACCCTGCATCGGGGGCCGCGGCGGACGGCGCTACCCCCGGCGTGACGGTCGGCAGCGTCCTCAGCCGGCGCGTCCCGCTCACGACGCCATCCGGGCCGGGCATCCGGTGGGGGCATCGGACGGAAGATCGGCCGTCGCTTCGACGGGGGTGACGGCCCGCGCCGCCACCTCGATGCCGGGAACCAGCCGGCTGACGCCGATGCCACCGACGTGCACCGACACCTGTACCTCGAGCCGACCCGCGCCACGGTGCAGCGTCACGGTGGAGCCGACGGGTGCCGCCTGGATCACCACGGTATGCACGGCCGAATCCGGCTCCCCCCTGGCAGCCAAGCGGGCGCCGATGCGTGCCGCGTCGGCGCATCGGGCCTGGGCTGCGACGGCACCGAGCATCCAGGCGGCCAGGAAGAAGACGACGAACAGTGAGGGCAGGCCGATCGCGAGCTCGGCGGTGGCCTGGCCGCGGTCCGGCCCGCGGACGGATCTCCCACGTCGACGGGTCACCGGCCGCGGCGGCCGCTGGGAGGAGCGCACAGGCATCACGGCCGCGCTCAGAACGCCACGGTCAGCGCGCGCTGCACCACCGAGGAGACCAGCGACCGGGTCGCGGAGCTTGACACCACCGCGTAGAGGACGCCGGCGAACGCCACGGCCGCAAGCGTGCCGACCGCGTACTCGGCGGTGGACATGCCGTGGTCGCGGGCCTGGACGGCCGGGCGCCACACGCTGAGGAGCCGCCGGGACACCGGCCATCGTGACAGGCGTCGGCACGAGGAGCGGGCTGCCAGGAACATGAGAACTACCTCCGGGACAGGGGAGGATCGGGATCGAGCGATGGGTCAGGCCTGGATGCTCGGCGCCGCGGTGGCAGCTGGATGATCGGGACTTCAGGCCGGCAACAGCGCGGGGACGGATCCGAGGACCATGGGGACCACTCCGAGCAGGAGAAAAGCGGGAAGGAAGCACAGGCCCAGGGGCGCGACCGCCAGGACACCTGCCCGACGAGCCGCGGCGATGCTCTCCGCGTGGGCTTCGTCCCTGGCACGATCGGCCAGTCGGGTGAGAGTGGCGGCGAGCTTCGCCCCGGACGTCTCCGCGCGATCGAGCGCCATGATCGCTGCCCGCACCATCCTGGCCCGCCGGGATGGCGGGGTCACGCGTCCGCGGCGAGCCCATCCGGGCAACCGGTCGGTGAGCTGGGGAGCATGACTCGCGGCCACCAGTCGCTCGCAGGCGGCGCCCACCGTGGCGCCCGCCGCGAGTGCATCGCCTACGGAGCACAGTTCCGCGCCCAACACACCACCGGTGGCGGCGCCGACGGCCCGCACCGCCGACACGATGGTCCCCCCGCTGCGCAGACACGCCGCGATCAGGTCCAGCGCCAGGGGAAAGTCGGCGAGGAACCGGTCGTGCCCCGCGGCGGAGGTCGGGGGCGCGACGCCCGTTGCATCCACGGCTACCGGCCCTCCCCGTCGCTCCACGCCGTCCGCCAAGCGGCGAAGCCAGCGGACTCCGACCAGGTCGGCGAGCCCGCCCACGAGCAGGCATCCGATCCCCGCCGGCGTGCCCAGCAACACCGCGATCGGCGCTGCTCCCGCGAGCGACCCCAGGACGATTCCGGCCAGCGGGAGCGAGGCCACCAGCCGTCCGGATGACCGGGGCCCGGCCAGTGCCGAGGTCAGCTCGCCCGCCCGCACCGCGTCGGCGCGGGCGACCGCCGCGAGCATCGTCGCGACGGGAGCCAGCCTTGCGCCGACGGCCGCGCAGACCTGGTAGGCGACTCCGAGCTGTCGCAGTGATGACGCCTCACTGCGGCACAACAATGGACCGGGCTCCTCCGTCCGGTCGAGCGCGGCACCGAGCTGGTCCAGGGGCACCCAGGCCGATCGTCCCGTCGGTGCCGCAACGAGTTCGTCGATGCCGCCCGCCGCCCGGCGCAGGGCCTCGAGCTGGGGTGCGCCGGCGTCGAGCTCGGCCGCGAACGCGGCGAGGAGGTCTTCGGCGGACTGGCGGACCGCCACCTGCCTACGCCGCTCCCGTGACCGCCGTCGCGCCCGGGCGAGACAGCAGAGCAGCACGGCCACGACGCCCGCCGCCACCGGTCCGGCGGCCAGCGTGAGCAGGACGGCACCGAGGACCAGGCCGATTCCCGAACCGATCACGGTTCCGGTCCTCGGCCGGGTGACTGCGACGGTTGCCGGGACGGTCCCCACGCGCTCGAGTACGGTCATGCTCGCCTCCGCACCTGCGACCCGGCGTCGACCAGGGTTGGAAGCGAGACACCGCGCACGTCCAGCAGGTCGCGCAGGATCGGCAGGCCCTCCGCCGGCGTCGGGTCGCAGGCGCGCATGGCTAGCCCGTTCCGGGAAGGTGAGGCAGGAACGACCAGGGCCGGCACGACCTGAACCAGTCCGCTGCCCGCCTGGCGGAACACCCCGATCGCGCAGACCCGGCGGCGGCCGTCGGCCTCCCGGCGAAGATGAACGGCGGTGTGGATCGCTGCCGCGATCTGGCTGTGGACCGCTGGGCGGGACAGCCCGGCGAGGGCGGCGAGAGCCTCCAGACGGGTGGGCAGCGCACTGGTGTCGTTGGCGTGCACGGTGCTCAACCCGCCCTCGTGACCGGTGTTGAGGGCGACGAGGAGATCGAGCACCTCGGGGCCGCGGACCTCGCCGAGCACCAGCCGGTCCGGGCGCATGCGCAGCGCCTGGCGGACCAGATCGCGCTGGGTCACCTCGCCAGCGCCCTCGATGTTCGGCGAGCGGGCCTCGAGCCGCACCATCCCCGGACGGTCCATGACGAGCTCGGCGGTGTCCTCCACTAGGGCCTGTTTGGGAAGTTTATCGGGGCAGCCATTC
>NZ_CDWTMG010000013.1:0-47658 GCF_977945845.1 Frankia sp. CcMO1 | reverse complement strand
GGCGGATCGAGTACGGCCACGCGGCACGTTCGGCCCGGCTCGGCCGGCATCGCCGCTACCGCGTCGAGTTCGGCACCGGATCGGCGAGCGAGGCCGACGTCGTGGTCCTCGCGGTTCCCGCGCATCGCGCGTCAGGCCTGCTCGCCGGCCTGGCCCCGGCCGCCACGGCGGCGCTCGACCAGATCGAGTTCACCGACCTGCGCGTGCTCGGACTCGGGTATCCGCGACAAGCCTTTGCCTGTTTCCCCAGGGGATTCGGCTTCCTGAGCCCGCCCGGTCAGGGGCTGCAGATCATCGGCGCCACGTTCAGCAGCAACGCCTTCGAGGAGCAGGCGCCGCCGGGCAGCGTGCTGGTCCGGGCCTTCGCTGGTGGCGTCTTCGCGCCGAGGTTGGCCGACCTGGGCGCCGAGGAGGCGTTGCGGGTCGTCACGGCCGACCTGCGCCGGGTTCTGGACGTCCGCGGCGAACCCGAGTTCGTCCGGGACGTGGTGTGGCGGCGCGCCATTCCGCAGTACTCCCGGGACCACCTCGCGATCCTGCAGCGACTGGACGACGCGCTGGGCGGGCTGCCGGGCCTGCACGTGGCCGGCAACTCCTACCGGGGACCGGGTCTGGGCGACACGATTCGCGAATCCGTCAGGCTGGCAACGACTCTGACACGCCGACCGGAACCGGTCCGGGTCGCGGGTTGAAGGGGGAACGAATGGGACGGACACGTGAGCTTCAGGGGACACTGCTGGACGCGCTCGGCGGCACGGATACCGGCGTGGCTCCCGTCTGGCTGATGCGTCAGGCCGGCCGCTATCTCCCCGAGTACCGGGACATCAAGGAACGTCACGGCTTCTGGCAGATGGTCCGCACGCCCGAGCTGGCCGCCGAGGTGACGTTGCAACCGCTGCGGCGGTTCGAGCTGGACGCCGCGATCCTGTTCTCGGACATCATGACGCCGTTGCCGCCGATGGGCGTGGAGATCGAGTTCACGCCGGGCCCGGTGATCGCGACTCCGGTGAGGACGTCCGCGAACGTCGGCGATCTCGTCCTGCCGGAACAGGACGAGATCGCGCCCTTCGTGGCCGAGGCGATCCGGATGGTCACGGCCGCCACCTCGAGGCCGCTGGTCGGCTTCGCCGGTGCGCCGCTGACGCTGGCCGCGTATCTCGTGCAGGGCGGTGGTGGCGGCGACTACGTCGCTTTCCGCACCTGGTTGCGGTCCAGGCCGAGGGCGGCCACCGACCTGCTGGACATCCTCACCGAGGTGACCATCCGGTACCTGCGGATGCAGGTCGCCGCGGGCGTCGACGCCGTCCAGCTGTTCGACAGCTGGGCGGGCATCCACGACACCGAGACGTACCGGACCTACGGGGTTCCGTACGTGCGGCGCGTGCTGGACGCGATGGGCCGGCTCGGCGTGCCGCGGATCTACCTAGCCGTCGGGGCGAGCCACCTGTACCCGCAACTGGCGGAGTTGCCCGTCGAGGCGCTGAGCATCGACTGGCGGGTCCCGCTGGACCAGGCCCGCGCCGTCCTCGGTCCCAAGGCACTGCAGGGCAATCTCGACCCCGCCGCGCTGCTCGCGCCGCCGGAGGTGCTCACGGCCGAGGTGGAGCGCGTCCTCCGGGCGGGACTCGGTGGACCGCACGTCTTCAACCTGGGGCACGGAGTCCTGCCCGACACGCCGTTGGGCAATGTCGCGCGAGTGGTGGACACCGTGCACGCCGTGAGCCGCCACCGCGAAGGGGGATCGTCATGAGCAGGGTCCAGGCCGTCGTGGACCTGCTGCACCGGGAGCAGGACCGGCTGGTCCGCGACTTCGAGTCGCTCGACTCGCGCAGCACGTTCCGGCAGGCGCCGTGGAGCCGGCCGGAGTTGGGCCGGGGGGTGGCCCGCATCCTGGAGGAGGGGAACGTCTTCGAGCGAGCCGGGGTGAACGTGTCGCACGTCCGCGGCCCGCGAGTGCCGGACGCCATCGGCAAGGCGCACCCGAACGTGCGCGGAAAGCCGTTCGTCGCCACGGGAATCTCCATGGTGCTGCACCCGGTCAATCCGTACGCGCCGTCGTTCCACGCCAATTTCCGCTACTTCGAGGTCGGCGAGGACAACGAGCAGTGGTGGTTCGGCGGCGGGGCGGACCTGACGCCGTCGTACGGGTTCGAGAACGACGCGACCCACTTCCACACCACGCTCAAGGAGTGCTGCGACCGGCACAACCCCGCGTGGTACCCCGCCTGGAAGGAGGCGTGCGACTCCTACTTCTTCCTGCCGCACCGCGATGAAATGCGCGGCGTGGGAGGCATCTTCTTCGATCGCCTCTCCACGGCGGAGGGCGTCTCCTGGCAGGAGGGCCACGACTTCGTCGTCGACGCGCTGCAGGCGCTCACCCGGGCGTACCTGCCGATCGTGCGGCGCCGCAGCCGGATGGCCTACGGCGAACGGCAGCGGCGGTGGCAGCTGCTGCGCCGCGGCCGCTATGCCGAGTTCAACTTGCTCTACGACCGGGGCACCCGCTTCGGCTTGGAGACGAGGGGGAACACGGAGGCCATTCTGATGTCACTGCCGCCCCACGCAGCCTGGGCGTTCGAGGTGACCGCGGAGCCGGGCAGCGCCGAGCAGGAAACGGCCGGCTATCTGCGGCCCCGGGCGTGGGCCCGCCAGGCGGCGCCGGCGGAGGTGCCGTCGTGACCGCGGAAGCGCGGGTGCGTCCCGCGACACGCTCCCAGCAGCTGATGTCCCGTGCCGGGCGGGTCATTCCGGGCGGAGTGAGCTCACCGGTGCGCGCCTTCGGCGCCGTCGGCGGGCAGCCGCCCTTCATGGCCGCCGGCTCGGGACCGTATCTGGTGGACGAGGACGGGAACGAATACGTCGACCTCGTCTGCTCCTGGGGTCCGCTCATCCTGGGACACCGGCACCCCGCCGTCGTCGCCGCCGTCGAGCGAGCGTTGGCGCGGGGGATGAGCTTCGGCACGCCGACGGCTGCCGAGGTCGACCTCGCCGAATGCATCACAGACCGGGTCGCCCCGGTGGAGCAGGTGCGCCTCGTCAGCTCCGGCACGGAGGCGGTGATGAGCGCCGTCCGGCTGGCTCGGGGCGTCACCGGGAGGCCGGCCGTCGTGAAGTTCGCCGGGTGCTACCACGGTCACGCGGACTCGATGCTGGTGTCGGCCGGATCCGGTGTCGCGACGTTCGGGTTGCCCGCGTCGGCCGGCGTCACCGCCGCCACCGCGGCAGAGACCATCGTGCTGCCCTACAACGACGTGGTGGCGGCGACGGAGACCTTCGCCGCCGCGGGCGACCGGATCGCAGCCGTCGTCGTGGAGGCGGCCGCGGCGAACATGGGCGTCGTCCCGCCACGTGACGGGTTCAACGCCGCGTTGCGCTCGCTGTGCGACCGGCACGGCGCCCTGCTCGTTCTCGACGAGGTGCTCACCGGATTCCGGGTCGCCCCGGCCGGCTGGTTCGGCCTCGAAGGGGTGGTTCCCGACTTGTTCACCTTCGGCAAAGTGATGGGCGGCGGGCTACCGGCGGCGGCCTTCGGCGGGCCGGCGCGGCTCATGGAGCGGCTGGCGCCACTGGGCCCGGTCTACCAGGCCGGGACGCTGTCGGGGAACCCGCTGGCCGTGGCCGCGGGTTTGGCCACGCTGCGGCACTGCACGGCGGAGGTCTACGAGATCCTCGACCGGCGGGCCGAGCAGGTCGGCCGGCTGGTCACGGAAGCGCTGTCGGCATCGGGCGTCCCGCACGCCCTGCAGCGCGCCGGGTCGCTCTTCAGCGTCTTCTTCACCGAGCTCGAGGCGGTTCGTGACTACGAAGACGCCCGCCGCCAGGACGCCGTCCGCCACGCCGCCTTCTTCCACGCCATGCTCGACCGCGGCGTCCACCTGCCGCCGTCGATGTACGAGGCGTGGTTCCTGTCCGCCGCCCACGACGACGACAGCGTGGCGCGGATCGCCGACGCGCTCCCGGCCGCCGCCCGTGCGGCCGCCGGCGCCAGGGAGGATCGATGACAACCGCCGAACGCCGCCACCGCGACTCAGGCCGGCCGGCGCCGGACGCTCCGGTGCCGGTCCGGACCGACCCCGCCAAGGAGACGGCGTTCCGCCGGACCCAGCGTGACCGGCTGGAGCGATACCTGCGGCTGCGAGCCGAGCGCGGCGAGACCGCCGCCCGCGAGGAACTGCTCCAGGGCTACCCAGAGCTGCAGCGGGCGAAGATGGGCCCGCTGATCACGGGTGTACCCCTGATCCAGGGCTTCGAGAAGGCCGTGCCGATGTTCGCGGCCATCGGCGTCGCCGAGGAGGTCATCGACGTCTCGGACGAGGCGACCGACGCCGTCCTCGAGATCGCGACCACCTGCATGTGCCGCAACGCCGCCGCCGATCTCGGGGAGGCTTCCACCGGGCCCGTGCTCTGCGAGCTCGACTTCGAGGCCACCAGGCGGGCCTTTCCCGACCTGTCGGTGCGTGCGGAGCGCCAGCAGGCGGCCGGCGCCCAGGCCTGTGTTTTCCGCTACTGGCGTGCGCGCGAGGCCGGCGCCGGACCCGGCCGGTCGGATCCGCCGTGATCTTCCGCCGGGGACGACCGGAGCCCCTCCAGGCCGGTGAGCGCGAGGCGCGTGGCGTCGGCGATCACTGCCTGGCTCGGCTCACCCTGGCTCAGGAGGCGCACCGCGGCATTGACGATCCCTTGCACGAGCGTCGCGGCCGATTCCGGGCGAGGCACCTCGAGGGCGAGGAGCACCTCGGCGACGCGCGGCCCGAACCGGGCGTGAATGTCGCGCAGCCGGGCCCGCGCGGTGCTGTTGAGCGGAGCTTCGCGGAGCACGTCGGCGAGCTGGTGCTCTCCGGAGTCCGCCAGCTCGAGCTGGGCCTGGATGTAGGCGACCACCTTGTCGCGGGGGTCCTCGACGGCGTCCATCGCCCGCTGCACCTGCTCCAGCCAGTGGGGCAGGACGCGCTCGCAGACCGCGACCGCCAGCTCGTCCCGCGACGGGAAGTACGAGTAGATCGACGGGCGTGCCAGGCCGGTTCGGGTCGCGAGTGCGGAGAAGGTCAGCGCAGGGTAGCCCTTCTCGAGGAGCAGCTCGTAGGCCGAGTCGAGGATCATCGCGCTCTGCCGCGCACGATGTTCGGCCAGCGTGGCCTCGATCAACCGTGGCATCTGGGCATCGTAGGCGACCAGGGCTGTTCCCGACGCCGCGTCGGCATCTCCTCTATGATGCCGACGTCATGTTGGTGAGCAGACGCACTGTCGGATACCTCCCGGCGGCGTCGTGATCGGGGGTGGCGTGAGTGCTGGAAATCCTGGCCAGAGCGGTAGCGGGCTCTCGCCGGCGGGCGGCCTTGACCGTCCTGGCATGGCTACTGCTGGCCGTGGTGTTACCGGTGCTGGCACCCAAGATCGCCGACGTCGAGGACAACCGCGCCACGAACGACCCGCCGGCCGCGGCGGAGTCCGTGACCGCCCGCGCGCTGGTGCAGGAGGCATTCCCCGACCAGCGGGGCACTCCCGCCCTCGTGGTGTTCCGGAACCCGCACGGCCTGAACGCGGACGACCTGGCCCGGGTCCGCTCGGTCACCGCGACGCTCGACTCGCCGCAACGTCCTGCCGGCGTCGCGGGCGCGGTCTCGATCATCAACCAGCCGCAGGCCGCTAGCTCGCTGATGTCCGCAGACCGCACCACGACGGTGATCGTCGTGCCCTGCCTGGGGTCCCCGAGCGAAGACGCTTTCGGTGAGACCGTCGATGAGGTGCGCCGCGTCGCCGGACGCGGCGGCGAGGATCTGCAGGTCCGCGTGACCGGCCCCGCCGGCATCATCCGCGACACCGTGAAGGCGTTCGGCAGCGCCAACCTCGTGCTGCTCTTCGGCACGCTGAGCCTGGTACTGATCCTGCTCCTGGCGATCTACCGCGCTCCGGTGATGGCGCTGGTCCCCCTGGTGGCGGTCGGCATCGCGATCGAGATCACCAACGCGATCGGCGCCGCGCTCGTGTCGGCGGGCGCGTTCGACGTGAACTCGCAGGCGGCGTCCATCATGACCGTCCTGCTGTTCGGCATCGGGACCGACTACTGCCTGTTCGTCATCAGCCGATATCGAGAGGAACTGCGAGGCGGGGCGGAACGTGTGATCGCCATGCCCAGGGCGGTCGCGCGGGTGGGAGAGGCGCTGGTCTCCAGCGCCGCAACGGTGATCCTGGGCCTGCTCATCCTCCTGCTGGCGACGCTGCCCGCGTTGCGCGGCTTCGGCCCCTTCCTCGCCCTGTCGGTGCTGGTGATGCTCGCCGTCGGCCTCACGCTGGTGCCCGCGCTCGTGGTCCTGCTGGGACGCACCGCGTTCTGGCCGAGGCGGCTGCAGGGCGGTGCCAGGCAGCGGTCGCTGTGGTCCTGGATGGCCACCATCGTCCTCGGGCGACCGGTCCGAGTCGTCGCCGCATCCGTCATGCTGCTGGTGATCCTGGCCAGCGGCCTCCTGGGCTACCGGGAGAGCTACAACTTCCTGACGGGGTTCCGGGTGCCCACCGACTCCAAGGCCGGTCAGGATCTGCTGAACGCCGCTTTCCCCGCCGGTGAACTGGCGCCGACGACGGTGCTCGTCGACGGCAGGGGGGAGCAGGTCGGGCAGCACCTGGACGCCGTGGACCGGGTGACCGAGGCCATCCACCAGATCGACGGCGTCCGTTCCGTCACCGGTCCCACGAGGCCGCCGGGACCGGCCCAGGCCGACCTCCGGGCCGCGGCGGCCGGGCCCGGGAAGCCGTTCGTCGCACCGTCGGGCACCGTCGCCCGGCTCAGCGTCGTGTACACCGACGACCCCTACCGGAGCGCGGCGCTCGACCGGACGCAGCAGGTGCGGGACGTCGCCCGGCAGGCGCTCGCCGGCTCTGACCTGTCCGGCGGCCGGGTGCTGGTGGCCGGCGAGAGCGCCATCAACGCCGACCTGCGCGCGGCGAGCCGGCGCGACCTGTCGGTGATCGTCCCGCTCACGCTGCTCGTGATTGCCCTGGTCCTGGCGGCGCTGCTCCGCTCCCTCGCGGCGCCGCTCTACCTGATCGCCACCATCACCGGGTCCCTGTTCGCCACGGTGGGCGTCACCGTCTTCGCTCTCGTGACCGTGGCGGGCGACGAGGGGATGGGGAACCGCGTCACAGCGTACATCTTCGTGTTCCTGGTGGCCCTGGGCGTGGACTACAACATCTACCTGATGAGCCGGGTACGCCAGGAGATCCGCGTGCACGGAGCCGACCGGGGGCTGCACGTCGCCCTGACCCGGTCCGGCGGCGTCATCAGCTCGGCCGGTGTGATCCTCGCAGGCACCTTCGCGGTCCTGATGACGCAGCCGATCAGGGAACTCTTCCAGTTCGGATTCGCCATGACCTTGGGGATCCTGCTCGACACGTTCGTCGTGCGAGCGGTTCTCGTGCCCGCGATCGTCAAGCTACTGGGACCGCGGGCTTGGTGGCCCAGCAGGCCCGCGGGTCCGCCGGGCCGGGGAACGGCCGTAGGAGCGGACGCGGCTGCCGCCGACGGCATTCCGAGGAGCGAGCCGGCGTCACGGCCGGGATGAGACAGCAGGCGCCGAACGGCGCGGGAGGAGCGGAAATGAATGGTTTCCGGCGGGATACGTACGGCGACCGGGTGGCCGGGGTCTACGACCGGCTCCACCCCGGCGTCCTGTCCACCGACGACGCCGTGGCGACGCTGGCCGATCTGGCGGACGGCGGTTCCGTCCTGGAATTGGGCGTCGGCACGGGACGCCTGGCGATACCGCTCGCCGAGCGAGGGCTGAAGGTCACCGGCATCGACATCTCCGAGGGCATGCTGGCCCAGCTCGCGCAGAAGCCCGGCGGTGAGCTGGTAGAGGCGGTACACGGCGACTTCGCCGAGCTGCGCCTGCCGGACGAGTTCGCCGTGGTCGTCGCGGCGGCGGACACGTTCTTCATGCTCACCTCCCAGGACCAGCAGGTGCGGTGCGTCGCCACCGTCGCGGAGCACCTCGCGCCGGGCGGGGTCTTCGTGGTCGAGGCGTTCGTGCCCGACCGCGCCCGCGCCACCGCCGGGAACGTCGCGGTCCGCAAGGTCACTGCCGACGCCGTCGTGCTCGGCGCCTCCACGCATGACCCGGTGCACCAGCAGATCGAGGGCGCGCAGATCGTCATCGACCGTGCTGGCGTGCACTTCGCCCCGGCGGGGATGCGGTACGTCTGGCCCTCCGAGCTGGATCTGATGGGCCGCCTCGGCGGCCTTCGACTCCGGAACCGTTGGGGCGGCTGGACTCGCGAGCCCTTCGGCGCCGGCCACCTTCGGCATGTCTCCGTCTACGAGTCGGCCGGGGTGGCGGCATGAGAGAGATCGTGGTGCTGATCGAGCGGGCGTATGACGCACCGCCGACGCGGGTGTTCGCGGTCCTCGCCGACTACCGCGGCGCGCGATCGCAGATCCTGCCGCCGCAGATCACCGACTACCACGTGCTGCAGGGCGGCCAGGGCGCGAACACCTGCGTCGGCTACCGGCTCCACGCGACGAGGAAGCGTGTCCGGACGGTAGCGGCGACGGTGACGGAGCCTGAACGCGGACGCCAGTTGCTGGAAACCGACGCCAACTCGTCGTTGCAGGTGCTGTGGACCGTCGCGGAGGCGGCCGGCGGCCGGAGCCGGGTGACCGTCCGCGTGCGGTGGGCGGGCGCGGAGGGCGCGGGAGGGTTCTTCGAGCGCAGGTTCGCGCCGCCCGGGATCAGCCGGATCTACGCCGCCGAGCTCGAGAGGCTTGAACCGGTTCTCGCCTGAGCCGGCCGGCCGTCCGGCCGACGGGCACCGCCCCGAGGTGGCCTGCGCCCAGCGGGCGGGCCCGCGGCGACCCGCAGCGGCTGGTCCCTGGGGCGCCTGCTGACGCATTCCGCAACCGGTGGGCCGGCGCACGGACGCTCGCTGCGCCACCGTTTCGCCGGGCGTCACGGTGAGAGAGTGCTCGCGACCCCACCCCGGGCCCTCTGGCGACATTCAGACTTGCAAAGATTAGCAATTGCTGAACACTATGGCCAGCGATGGCCAGCGGCTCAGGGTGGCTTCGCGGCGGGAACGTCACCGGTGGGGCGACGGCAGCAGGCCGCGGACGGCGGCTCGGGAGCACGGGAGGGAGGACGCCGGTGAGCACGCCGCTGTACCAGCTCAAAGCGGAGTTCTTCAGGACGCTGGGGCATCCTGCGCGGATCCGGGTGCTGGAGCTGTTGAGCCAGCGGGAGCACGCGGTCGCCGAGATGCTGCCGGAGGTCGGGATCGAGGCGGCGCACCTGTCTCAGCAGCTCGCGGTGCTGCGGCGTGCGGGTCTCGTGACCACGCGCAAGGAGGGTTCGACCGTGTTCTATTCGTTGACCAGCCCCCACGTGGCGGAGCTCATGGCGGTGGCTCGGTTGATCCTGACCGGTGTGCTGTCCGGGCAGGTCGAACTACTCGAGGGCCTCCGCACCTCGGCGTCGTCGGCGGTGGTTCCGGACGGGGGCGGACGCGACCCGGGTGCGGCGGGCGGTGCGCCGCGCTAATTGCCTGGCTCGTCATGGCGACGGGTGGGTGACCCGTCCTCATGTTCCGCACATGTACCCGACCTGTACCGACACGAGAGTGAGACCGTGCTGGCTTTGTGGCGCAAGATCCGCCGGACTGGGCGAGTGGCCGAGTCCGAGCCTTCCCTGCCCGCCGATCGGCCCGCGGCCGCGGTGTGCCTGCGCGGGTCGGTCCAGTTGCGGCACGTGGACGCGGGGTCGTGCAACGGTTGTGAGGTGGAGATCGGCTCGGCGTTCGGGCCCGTCCATGACGTCGAGCGGTACGGCGCCCGGCTGGTTGCCTCGCCTCGACATGCCGACGCGCTGATGGTGACCGGGCCTGTGACGCGCAACATGGCCGAGCCGCTACGGCGCACGTTCGAGGCGGTTCCCGGGCCAAAGCTGGTGGTAGCGGTAGGGGACTGTGCGCGGAACTGCGGGGTCTTCGCCGGCGCCTACGGAGTCGTCGGCGCCGTGCGGGATGTGGTGCCGGTCGACGTGGAGATCGCTGGCTGTCCGCCGCGACCGGAGGCGATCGTCGAGGGCCTGCGGAAACTGACCGGTCGATGAACATCGCCGCCGCGGGCTTCGGCGTCGCCGTCAGCCTGGGGGGCCTGACCGCGCTCGTGGCCCTTGTGCTGCCGCCCGCTGTGCGGTCGACGGTGGTCGGTCTCGGAACGGCGTCGACCGGAGTCGCGGGTGTGCTGGCCGGCGTCGCGGCGACGTCGGGACAGCCGGTCGCGGTCACGCTTTCCTGGCTGTTGCCGCTGTCGGGGGTATCGCTCACCCTGGACGCGCTGGGTGGGCTGTTCGTGGCGGTGGCCGGCGGTGTCGCCGTGGCGGTCGGGGTCTACGCGATCGGCTACACCCGGTCGGATGAGCTTCAGGCACGAACCGTTCAAGGAATGCTGCCGCTGTTCGTCGTCGCGATGATGCTGGTGCCGGCGGCCGCGACCATTGGCACGCTCCTGCTGGGCTGGGAACTGATGGCGTTGACCTCGCTGGTGCTCGTGGCCGCGGAGCACCGGCGTCGCCCCGAGGTGGTGCAGGCGGCCCGCTGGTACGCGGTCATGACCCACCTCGGTTTTGTGGCCGTCCTCATCGGGCTTCTCGTGCTGGTCGCGCACGCCTCGGACGACTCATTCCCTGCGCTGCGGGCGGCCGGCCGGCACGTGTCGCCGGGGGTCGCCGGCCTGGTGTTCGTCATGACGCTGGCGGGGTTCGCTTCGAAAGCGGGCGCCGTGCCGCTGCACGCCTGGCTCCCTCGTGCGCACCCCGAGGCGCCGAGTCATGTGTCGGCGTTGATGTCCGCGGCGATGGTGAACCTCGGTGTGTACGGGCTGGTGCGGGTCGGGTTCGACCTGCTCGGCGGCGGCACGTCCTGGTGGTGGCTGCTCGTGATCGCGCTCGGCGGGCTCTCGGCCGTGTACGGGATCCTGCAGGCGGCGATGAGCACCGATCTCAAACGACTGCTGGGCCAGTCGACCACGGAGAACATGGGCCTGGTCATGATCGGGGTAGGCGCCGCCGGGCTGTTCGCGACGTCCGGTGATCGTGCGCTGGCAGGGCTGGCGCTGGTCGCGGCGCTGCTCCACGTCGTCAACCACGCGGCGTTCAAGACGTTGCTCTTCCTGGCTGCCGGGTCGGTGCTGCACGCAACCGGAATTCGCGATCTCGACGCGCTGGGCGGGTTGAGGCCGGCGATGCCGATGACCACGGCGGCGTTCGGGCTCGGTGCTCTGGCCGCATCAGCGCTGCCACCGGGAACGGCCTTCGTGTCGGAATGGCTTCTGTTGCAGGCGTTGATCCACGGCCTGCCCACCGCCGGGACAGCCGCCGTCATCGCGATGCCGCTGGCGGTGGCGGCCGTCGCGTTGACCACCGGGCTGGCCGTCGCCACGTTCGTGAAGGCGTTCGGGGTCGGGTTCCTGGCGAAGCCACGCAGTACCGCCGCAGAGAAGGCCCGGGAGAGCCCGGCCGGCATGGTGACCGGGATGGGCGTCGCCGGACTCGCCTGCGTGCTTCTGGCGCTGCTGCCGACAATGGTCGTGCCGCCGCTGGTGGCCGCGTCCGGCATTGCCCTGGGCGGCGGCGACCCGGCAGCGTCCGGGGCGGTGACGCTGCGGCTGGCCGCGGTCACCGGGGCGCTGTCGCCTCCGCTTCTGGCCCTGGCGCTCCTGGGAGCCCTCGGCGTGACGGCCGGTGCGGTGCGGGCCGTGGCCGTGCGGTCGGTGCGGCGGAGCGCACGTGCGTGGGACTGCGGCGGCGGCCCGATGTCGGCGCGCATGGAGTACACGGCCACGTCGTTCGCCGAACCGCTCCAGCGGGTCTTCGACGACGTCGTCCAGCCGGAGCAGCACGTGGACGTGACGCACCACGAGGAGTCGCAGTACCTCGTGCGAGCCGTCGAGTACAGGCGCGCGCTGCCCGACCGGATCGAGCACCGCCTCTACCGGCCCGTGCTCGACGTGGTGGCGGCGTGGGGACAGGTGGGGCGAGGACTGGCGACCGGGAGCGTGCATCGCTACCTCGGCTACGGGTTCTACACGGTATGCGTGCTGCTGACACTGATGGTGACGATCCGGTGAACACGCTAGGCATCATCGGGGGCATCGTCCAGCCGGTGATCATCGTCGCAGGCTCGCCACTGCTGGTCGGGACGATGCGCCAGGTTCGCGCCAGGCTGGAGGGCCGGGCGGGGGCGGGTGTGGGTCAGCCGTGGCGGGATCTGCGCAAGCTGGTCGGCAAGGAGCGGATCGCGCCACGGGGGACGAGTGAAATGTTCCGGGTAGCGCCCCTCGTCCTGGTCTCGACCGCGCTGGTCGTCGCCGTAGCGGCACCGTTCGTCACCACCCACTCTGCCGTCGGCCCGATCAGCGACCTGTTCGCGGTGGTCGCGCTGCTCGCACTCGGCGCGGTCGTCCTGGCACTCGCCGGGCTGGACACCGGGTCGGCTTTCGGCGGGATGGGCGCCAGCCGAGAGATGACGATCCTCGCCCTCGTCGAGCCGACCCTCCTGATGTCGATCTTCGCACTCTCGGTGCGAGTGGGGTCGACCGACCTCGGAGCGATCGTGTCCTCGACCCTGCGCGAGCCGGCGCGAGTGATCTCACCCGTCAGCCTGCTGGCCGCCGTCGCACTGGTCGTCGTCATCGTCGCCGAGACCGGGCGGCTGCCGGTGGACAATCCCGCCACGCACCTGGAGCTGACCATGGTGCACGAGGCGATGGTGCTGGAGTACTCAGGCCCGGACCTCGCCCTCGTCGAGCTTGCCTCCGCGATGCGGCTGTCGATCTTCCTCGGGTTGCTGGCGAACCTGTTCCTCCCGTGGGGCATCGCCACAACCGCCAATCCGCTCGCGCTGCTGGTCGGCGTGCTGGCCCTGCCGGTGAAGGTCGGCCTGCTCGGAGTGGCGCTGGCGGTGAGCGAGGTGTTCCTGGCCAAGTTGCGGCTGTTCCGGGTCCCCGAGCTCCTCGCCGGGTCGTTCCTGCTCGCGCTGCTGGCCGTCACCGCCTCGTTCTTCCTGGCGTGACGGCGGACGGGCGAGATGAGCGAGACGGTGTTCGTGCAACTGCTGGACCTGTCCTGCGGGGCGATGCTGCTGACCGCCGTCCTCGTGCTGTGGCTGCGCGAGCTGGCCGTGATAGTCGGGGTACTCGCGGCGCAGGGTCTCGCCCTGGCCACACTCGTGGGGGTCCTGGGCGCGCACGAGAGCTCCGCCGAGCTGTGGGCGGTGGCCGTCGGCGTCCTGGTGCTGCGTGGCGGTGTGTTGCCCCACCTGCTGCGGCGGGCGCTGGCCGGTACCGGCCAGGCGCAGCGGGAGACCCGGCCACTGGTCAACGTCCCCGCCTCCCTGCTCGCCGCCGCAGTGCTGACGATGCTGGCGTACGCAGTCTCCCAGTCGCTCGTGGAGCTGGCGCCGTCCCCCGCGACCCAGGCGATCCCGGTGGGGCTGACGATGTTCCTGATCGGGTTCTTCTTGCTGGTCACGCGGCGCCATGCGGTGTCCCAGCTGGTCGGTTTCCTGGTGATGGACAACGGGATAACCGTGGTCGGGTTTCTCACCACGTCGGGGATCGGGTTGATCGTCGAACTCGGCGTGTCCCTGGACGTGCTGCTGGCGATTCTGGTCCTGCAGGTCCTGACGGCGCGGATGCGCGAGACCTTCGGCGACACCGACCTGGACGAGCTGCGGGAGCTGCGCGACTGATGATCATCTTGCTCGTCCCGGTAGCGGTGCCGGTCCTCGGCGCGGCCACGTACGCTGTCGCCGGCTGGCGGCGGTCCACCGCCTGGGTCAGCGCATTCAGTGCGGGCGGCGTTCTCGTCGCCGCAGGCGCCGTTGCCGTCTCCGCAACCGGTAGCGGCCCGCTCACGGCGGCCGGCGGGCTGCTGCGCGCAGACGCCCTCTCGGCGTTCATGCTCATCGTGATCGCCTCGGTCGCCGTGCTGGCCACCCTGGCGACGCCGGCCTACCTGAAGGCCGAGATCACCGCGGGCCGGGCCACGGCGCGGACCGCCGCGCGGCACAGCGTCCTCGTCCAGCTCTTCCTGGCCACCATGGCACTCGGGGTGCTGGCCGCGAACCTCGGCCTGGTCTGGGTGGCGATCGAGGCCACCACGATCGTGACCGCGTTCCTGGTCGGGCAGCGGCGCAGTCGCGCGGCGGTGGAGGCGGCGTGGAAATACGTCGTGATCTGCTCCACCGGGATCGCCCTGGCGCTGCTCGGCACGATCGTCCTCAACTTCGCAGCCTCCCGCGCCCCCGACCCGTCCGGTCTGGACCTGGTGGCTCTGACCGCGACGGCACCCGGCCTCGATCCCGCGGTCACCCGCATCGGGGTGGCGTTGCTGATCGTCGGATTCGGCGCCAAGGCAGGCCTGGTGCCCCTGCACGCCTGGCTGGCCGACGCGCACTCCCAGGCGCCGGCGCCGGTGTCGGCGCTGATGTCGGGGGTGCTGCTCTCCGTCGCCTTCTACGCGATCCTGCGGGTCAAGGTGATCGCCGACGCCGCGCTGGGGCCCGCGTTCGCCCGGACCCTGCTGGTGGCGATGTCGCTAGCGTCCCTCGTGTTCGCCGCGACGCTGCTCCTGGGGCAGCGGGACTACAAGCGCATGCTCGCCTACTCCAGCATCGAACACCTGGGACTGGTGGCACTCGGAGCCGCGGTCGGCGGCCCGCTGGCCCTCGCAGCGGTCCTGCTGCACATCCTCGGCCACGGTCTGGCGAAGGCCGTGCTGTTCCTGGGAGCCGGGCGGATCCTGCAGGTCACCGGGACCAGCCGCATCGACGATGTCCGTGGCCTGTCGGCGCGACACCCCATGCTGGCCGGTTGCGTCGGGGCCGGCGTGCTCGCGCTGATCGGGCTACCCCCCTTCAGCCTGTTCGCGAGCGAACTCGGCATCGCGCGCGCAGGCTTCGCCGCCGGGCTGGGCTGGGCGACCGCTGCCGCCCTGATCCTGGTGCTGGTGATCGCCGCCGCGCTCGTCGGTCACAGCAGCCGGATGCTGCTCGGCGGGCCGGCCGGCCGGACGGACGGGGCAGATGGGGCGCCCGGCCTGCCCGTGTCGACGGCGGTCGCGCTGGTGGGCGGACTGCTGGCCTGCGCCGCGCTGGGCACCGCCTCCGGACCCCTGTCGTCCCTGCTGTGGCTGGCCGCGAACACCCTCGTGGAGGCGCGGTGAACGCGCCGGACGCCGCTGCCCACGGCGACGAAGTCGGAACGCACCGCACCGCCCTCGCCGTCACCCCGGACGACCTGACCGCCCGCGTGCGCCCCCTGCTGGACGACGGGTACCGGGTCGCCCTCGTCAGCGGCCATGACGACGGCCCCAGGCTTCGGGCCGTCTACCTGCTCACCGCCGACGCACCGGACCGGCGGGTGGAGCTCCACGTTCCTCTTCCCCGGGACGCGCCCAGGGTGCCCAGTCTGGCCGCCCTCTCCTTCCCCGCCGGGCGGTTCGAACGTGAGATGCGTGACCTGTACGGCATCGTGCCGACCGGCCACCCGTTGCCCCGGCGGCTGGTCCGGCACTTCCACTGGCCGCGGGGCTGGTACCCGATGCTGGCCGACGCCGGCGACCCACCCGGCTTCGGCGACGTCGACGGCCCCTACCCCTTCCGAACGGTCGAGGGCCCCGGGGTGTACGAGATACCGGTCGGACCGGTGCACGCCGGCATGATCGGACCGGGCCACTTCCGGTTCTCGGTCGTCGGTGAGACCATCCTGAACCTCAAGGCCCGGCTCTGGTTCGCCCACCGCGGAGTCGAGAAGCTGTTCCAGGGACGTCGCCCGGCCGACGCAGTCGAACTGGCCGAGCGCGTCACCGGCGACACCAGCGTCGGGCACACCCTCGCCTTCTGCCAGGCGGTCGAGGACGCGCAGCGACTGGCCGTACCCGAACAGGCACACCGGATCCGGGCGCTCCTGCTCGAGCTGGAGCGGATCTACAACCACGTCACGGACGTCGGGGCACTCTGCAACGACGTCGGCCACGGGATCCTCAACATCCACGCCCAGCGCGTCCGAGAACAACTCCTGCGCCTCAACGACGAGACCACCGGGCACCGCCTGCTCCGCGGCGCCATCCGGCCCGGCGGCGCCGCCGTCGCAAGCCTGCCGAACCCGGGCCGGCTGGCCGGGATCGGCGCCGACATCGCCGAGATCGTCGCCCTGGCACTGGGGAACGCCGTGGTGCACGACCGGTTCGCCGGCACCGCCGTGCTCACCAAGGCCCAAGCCGCGGACCTGGGCACCCTTGGCTACGTCGCCCGCGGCAGCGGCCTGACCCTCGACGCGCGCTACGACCACCCATTCCTCACACCGCATCCGCTCCGCCCCAAGCACAGCCACACCGAAGGCGACGTGCTGTCTCGCTTCCTCGTCCGCGCCGAGGAGGCTGCGCACTCCATCGAGACCGCTATCGCGCTGGTGGAGGCGCTGTCCGGGAATCGGAACGGGAAACCGGGCACGCTGGCTGCGAGACCAACGACGGGCGCCGGGTCGGGTCGCTCCGGGGTCGGCATCGTCGAGGGCTGGCGCGGCACGATCGTGCATCGCATCGAGTTGGCCGCGGACGGCACCCTGGCCCGCGTGAAGATCGCCGACCCGAGCTTCTTCAACTGGCCGGCGCTGCCGGTTGCGCTCGCCGACACGATCGTCCCGGACTTCCCGCTCAGCAACAAGAGCTTCAACCTCTCCTACGCCGGCAACGACCTGTAGCACTCCGCGCCACTCCGCGCGCGCGGAGTGGCGCGGAGTCAGAGGTGAGCGGTCGCCGTCGGGGTTCCGGGGCGGCGCCGCAGCGGGCACGCCGGGACCACCGTCGCGCACGTGCTCAGCACCGTCGTGACGACGGCCAGGACGACCAGGGCCGGGACGCGGATGCCGTCGGGGGCCTGCTGGGCGAGGACGAGGCCGCCCATCGCCAGGACGAACCAGCCGAAGGCCCGGCGCAGGGTGTCGGCCGGGATGCGGCCGACAAGCCGGGCGCCGACCAGGCTGCCGGCCACGGTGGCGACGGTGACGGCACCGACGACCGGCCACTCGATCGACACGGTGGCCAGGTACCCGGTCAGCGCCGCGCCCGACTTCATCGCGATCACCAGCAGGGAGGTGCCGACCGCCACGCCCATGGGGAGCCCCCCGAGCAGGGCCAGCGCCGGGACGACGAGGAAGCCCCCGCCGGCGCCGACCAGCCCGGTGGCGACACCGACGGCGGCGCCGTCCGCCAGCACGCGCCTGACCGGCAGTTCGCGGTGCACGGCCGCGGGGTCGACCTCCCGCCGGCCCCGGAGCATGGCCACGGCGGTGGCGATCATCATCAGGGCGAAGGCGGCCAGAAGCAGCTGGCCCGGGAGGTGACTGCCGGCGAGGCCGCCGGCGAGGGCGCCGGCCATACCGGCGACGCCGAACAGCAGCCCGGTGCGCCAGCGGACCCGACCCCGCCGGGCGTGCCCGGCGGCCCCGACGGCCGCGGTGGCGCCAACGACCACCAGTGACGCGGCGATCGCAGCCTTCGCGTCCATGCCCGCGACGTAGACCAGCAGCGGCACCATGAGGATCGAACCGCCGCCACCGAGCAGGCCGAGGGCGAGACCGACGACGGCGGCCAGCGCAAGGGTGACGACCAGGGTCACGACGCTCACCGCCTCCCGCTCGGCCGGTCCGCCGCCGGGCCGGTGGGGACGGTCGGCCGCGGGCTGGTGGCGTCGCACGGACGGTAGGCGAGGGTGGGTGCGTCGAGGTTGCGGGTCATGAGGACACCGCCCGGCCGGTGACGAGCGGGAGGCCGGCGGGTTCGGCGTTGTCGAGGGAGTCGTCGACGGCGACGGCAGGGAAGCCGTGGGCGTCGAGCAGGGAGGCGACGACGCCGGCGCGGTAGCCGGCGGCGCAGTGGACCCAGACCGGACCCTCGGTGTCGTCGGGGACCTCGTCGAGGCGGCCGAGGACTTCGTGGATCGGGATGTGCAGGGATCCGGGGAGGTGCCGCTCGGCGCGCTCCTGGTTCCGCCGGACGTCGAGCACGACCGGTCGGCGGCCGGCCGCGAGCTCGGCGGTGAGGTCGGCGAAGGTGGCCGTGGGGTAGCTCCGCAGCGGCTCGCCGCCTGCCCACTCCGAGGGCTCGCCGGTGGCCATCGCGGCGGGCCGGTCGATGCCGATGCGGACCAGCTCCCGCTGGGCCTCCGCGACGTCCTCGCGCTCCTCGCCGAGCAAGGTCACAGGGGTGCCCCACGGGAGGAGCCAGCCGAGGTAGGTGACGAACTGCCCGTCGAGGCCGAAGCTCAGCGCCCCGCGGAGATGTCCGGCGGCGAAGGCGGTGTGCGTGCGCAGGTCGACCACCCACTCGCCGGCCTCGATCCGGCGGCGCAGCTCCACGGGGTCGGCCCGGTCGGGCTGGGACAGGTCGATCTCGCCCGGCCCGGCCGCGTTCGCGGGCGCCATGTGGGCGTAGTAGGCGGGGTAGGCGTCCAGTCCCGCCAGGAGCTCCTCGACGTAGCCCTCCAGACCCTGGGTGAGCGCAGGGTTGGCGACCTTCTCCCGCCCGATGGTGCTCGCCGTCCCGTCGGACTGGGTGGCGGAGCAGAAGCTGCCGAAGCCATGGGTCGGGTAGACGGCGGTGGACCCGGGCAGCTCCGTGGCGAGCCGTTGCGCGGAGCGCCACTGGGCGTGCGCGAGCGTCTGCGTGTGATCGGGCCCGAGCAGGTCCGGCCGGCCGGTGGAGCCGTAGAGCAGGGAGCCGCCGGTGAATACCGCGACGGGCTCGTCATCGCCGGACCGGCCGTCGGACAGTGCGAAGGACAGGTGCGTGTGCGTGTGCCCCGGCGTGTGCAGCGCCCGTACCCGCATCCGGTCGCCGACGGCGACCACGTCGCCGTCGCGCACTCCGACGCGGTCGAAGGAGACCGGGTCGTCGGCGTTGAGCACGTACCGCGCCCCGACCTCGCGGGCCAGCGCGTAGCCGCCGGTCACGTAGTCGTTGTGGATGTGCGACTCGAAGACGTGGGTGATCCGCACGCCGGCCGCCTTCGCCAGGTCCAGGACGCGGTCGTGGTCACGCTGCGGATCGACCACAAGGGCCACCTCGCCGTCGTGGGCGAGGTAGGCGCGGTCGCCGAGACCGGGGGTGTCCAGCGGCAGGACGGTGATCGTCATCGGGGGTCCTCTCGGATCAGGGGTCGTGGCGAAAGACTTCGTCGCGCGGACGTGACGCAGACGAGCCGTGCCGAAAGCCGTGGCCCGCGGGCTCCGGCCGCCAGCCTGGCGGATTCTTATACCCCTGGGGGTATATGTGTCACAACCACGACCTGCGCTCTCGCATTCCCCCAGGGGTACGCGCGAGGTGCGGGCAAGATCACCCAAGGCCCATCGGTGTGGCTCTGTGGAGTACGACAGAGGCATGGCCGGCGGCTCCGTGACGCCGCCGGGCGTCGTGCGGGGGGTCCTCAATCTCGGCGAACCGCCTGCCGATGGTTTGGGTATGGATTCGTCGAGGGCCTCCCCGCAGGGAGGGACGGCGAGTCGATCCGCCGTTCCTGCGCAGCGGGTGGGGGCCCCGGCCGGGGTCGAGGTGCTGGCCGAGCTCGGGCGGGGCGCGACCAGCGTCGTGTACCGCGCGCGCCGGGACGGGGCCGAGTACGCCCTCAAGGTGCTCGACTCCACCGGCCGGGGCGCGGCGCAGTCCCTGGTGGCGTTCCGGCGCGAGGCGGCATTGCTGGCCAGCGTGAACCACCCGGCCGTTCCCCGGATCCACGAGATCGGCGCCGTCGAGGGGCGGCCGTACCTGGTCACCGACCTGGTCGAGGGAAGATCCTTGGCCGAGCTGTTGAGCGGCGGCGCGCAGCCGCCGGACCGTGCGCTCGCCATCTGCCTCGACGTGCTGGACACGCTGTCCGCGGTGCATCGGGTCGGGCTGGTCCACCGCGACCTCAAGCCGCACAACATCATGGTTCTCGACGACGGCGAGGCCCGGCTGATCGACTTCGGGCTGGCGGGGCGCGGCGCCGGTACGGGTGCCGGTGCCGGGCCGGACGGGGAGGCCGTCGTCGGTACCCTCGCCTACTCCGCTCCGGAACAGTCCGGGGTGTTGAAGCGGCCGGTGGATCGCCGTTCGGACCTGTACTCCCTCGGCGTGACTCTGTTCGAGTGCGTCACCGGGCGGCTGCCCTTCGTCGCGACGGACGTCGGCGAGCTGCTTCGCATGCATGCGACCGTCCCGCCCCCGGATCCCGGCACGATCGTGGCCGGGATTCCCGGCACGCTGTCGGCGATCGTCCTCAAGCTCCTGGCCAAGGACCCGGACGACCGGTACCAGACCGGCGAGCAGCTCATCCACGATCTTTCCCGGTTGCTGGCGGACCCGGCCGCCGTCTTCATCCCCGGCGCGGTGGCTGCCGACGGTCCGTCCGCGCCCGGCGAGGCGCACCCCGACTCGCCAATGAGCGGTCGTGCGGCGGAGCTGGCCGAGCTGCGCGAGAGCTGGGCCCAGGCCGCGGCCGGGCGCGGCAGCATCGCACTGGTGCGCGGTGCACCGGGCGTGGGCAAGAGCCGCCTGTCCCGTGAGGTGGTCCGCGAGGCGCGTCGCCAGGGTGCGCTCGTCCTGCAGGGCAAGTGCGATCCCGACGACCCCGTTCCCCTGGCCCCGCTACGAGCGGCGATGGAGAGCCATCTGCGCGCCGTCGCCGAACTCCCCGAACTGGCCCGCGAGGAGGAGGTGACCCGGCTGCGCGAGGCCGCCGGCACAGCTGCCCCCCTCGTGGCGACGCTGTCCCCGCGGCTGGCCCGGCTGCTCGGCACGGAGCGGCTCGCCGAGGCCGACTGGCAGGACCAGTTCACCGAGGCCGTGGCCGGCCTGATGCTCGAGCTGGCCCGGCGCTCGGCCGGACTGCTGCTGTACCTGGACGACGTGCAGTGGCTCGACGCCGCCACCCAGCGGGTTGTGCACCGGCTGTGCGTCGATCTGGCCCGGGTTCCGGTGCTCGTGCTCGCCACTGCACGTGACGACGAGGACAGCCTTGCCGCGACCGACGCGTTCGCCGGGGCCGTGGGCGACAGCCTGGCGAGCGATCTGACCCTGAAGGCGTTGACGGAGCGCGACGTCGCCGCGCTGATCTCGGCCCGGCTGCCCGGTGTGGAGGCCGGCGTCGAGCTGGGCGCCCTGCTGGCCGTCCGTGGCAACGGCAATCCGTTCGTCATCGGCGAGTACCTGCGTGCCGTCGTGGACGCCGGTCTGCTGCACCCTTCGTGGGGCACCTGGCGGCTGGATCTCGCGGGTTTGGAGGCGCTCGACCTGCCACAGGACGCGCTCGGTCTGGTCCTGAGCCGGATCGAGGACATCGGCGAGGACGCCGAGCGGGTGCTCGTCGTGGCGGCGGCCCTGGGTACCCACTTCCGCGCGGACGTGGTGGCCGTCGCCTGCGGCCTGGGGCACCAGCGCGTGCAGGCCGCGCTCGTGGAGGCCACGACCCGCCTGCTGATCGAGGACGAGGAGCCGGGCGAGTACGCCTTCGTGCACGACCGGATCCGCGAGGCGTTGCTGAACCAGCTGGACGCGGCGGCCGCTGCCGGGCTGCATCAGGACATCGCCGAAGTGCTGGATGCCAGGGGGTCCACCGAACCCGAGCACGTGTACGCCGTCGCGCACCACTACCTGCACGGCCGGGCGGAAGCCGATCCGGCCCCGCGGCTGGCCGCCTGCCGGGCCGCCGGTCGTCTCGCGCTGGAGAGCCACGCCGCCGAGCAGGCCGTGAACTTCCTGGAGCCGGCCGCCGAGCTCGTCGTCGACGGGCGCGGGCCGGACGCGGCGTTCCTGCTGCTGCTCGGAACGGCGCTGGAACGTGCCGGGCGGTTCGCCGACGCCGAACGCCATCTCGAGCGGGCGCTCCAACTCGAGAGCGACCCGACGGCCAGGGCGGCCATCCTCACCCGGATCGCCGACGTCCACCGCGCCAGCTGGGACTGCGCCGGCGTCCGAGTCGCGGTGCACCGCGCGCTGGCCGAACTGCGGTACGTGATGCCGCGTGGCCGGGTCCGTCTGGTGCTGTCGACGCTCGCGCTGGCTCTGGTCGGCGTGTTCATCGGCCTCACCGGCATCGGCTTCGGCACCGCCCGGGGCGAGCAGCGCGAGCGGCTGCGCCTGATCGCCGCGCTCCACATGAGCGGGGCACGGGCAGGGACTCTCGACTCGCGCACGGGCGAGACAATCCTGCACCGCCTGCGCTCGCTCTATCCGCTGTCCCGCCTGGGCCCGTGCCCCGAGTACGTGCGCGGCATGGCCGGTCTCGGCTTCCTGACGGGCATGGTGGGCCTGCACCGGCTGTCCGGACGCCTGCTTCGCGGCGCCATGGCCACCGCCCACCGTCTCGCGGACCCGACCCTGGTCGCGACCGTCGACTGGTACGGAGGGCTCCGCGACTACCTCGGCGGCCGGGACGACGGCGAGCGCTGGCTGCGGTCGGTTGACGAGCACTCCCGTTGGCTCAGCACGGAAATGTGTGTCGACGCCACCGCCGCGCTGAGCTGGGACAGCACCGTACGCGGCCGGACCGGCGACGCTGCCGCCCGCTACGAGCGCGGGCTGGACCGGCTCGCCGGCAGCGGGCTGCAGACCACGCCGCTGCTCATCGCCTCTGTCGTGGTCACTGCGATGACCGGCCGCCGCGCCGAGGCCGGGAACCTGCTGCGCCGGGCTCAGGAGGGCCTCGCCGGAGTGAACGGTCGCGGGATGCTGTCGAACCTCCTGCTCGCGGAGATCTACAGCCTCCTCGAGCAGGCCGAGCTGGGAAAGCCGCTGGACGACGCCCTGGCCGCGTTCGAGGATCTCGACATCCCCCCACGATTCGCGAACCGGGGACAGCAGCCGTTCTACGTCTACCGGGCCTTCGCCCGGCTCGCCCAGTGCCGGTTCCTGCGCGATACCCGCCCGGAGCCGGCCGCCACACCTGCCCGCACCAGCCGGAGCGGCAGCCAGG
This sequence comes from Frankia sp. CcMO1, assembly GCF_977945845.1. Classification (NCBI taxonomy): domain Bacteria; kingdom Bacillati; phylum Actinomycetota; class Actinomycetes; order Frankiales; family Frankiaceae; genus Frankia; species Frankia sp. CcMO1. The sequence goes on along the minus strand of NZ_CDWTMG010000013.1, from coordinate 24,657 downwards.
ACGCGGTGTCACCGGCTCGTCTGCGGGCCGCGGCGACGGCGGTGGACCAACTCCGCAAGGCGGCGCACACGCCAATGCTGCGCGCCTTCGAGCGCGCCGCACGGGCCGACCTGCTGACCCTCCAGGGGCAACCCGCCAAGGCCCTGGACATGCTCGCCACGATTCCTCCTCGGCAGCCGGAGGTTCCCGTCCTGACGTTCGAGGTCGCCAGGATCCGGGCCTGTGCCCTGCGGTCCCTGGGCTGCGCCGAAGAGGCCGAGCAGTCCGCGCTCTTCGCCCGGGTCCGGGCGAATCGGGAGGGGTGGGCGCACCGCGCGCGCTGGCTCGAATCGGAGTTCGGCCTTGCCGCATTCGCGGCCACGAACACCGGCCTCTCCTCCCTCTCGCACGCCGGGCTGACGGTGGCGGGCGTGCAACGGCAGCGGTTGCAGGCGCTGGAACAGGTCAGCAACGCGGCGACCCGGATACTCGATCCGGAGGTGCTCGCCCGGATCGCACTGGACGAGACGATCCGGATCCTGTCGGCCGAACGCGCCTTCCTGTTCCTCATCGAGGGCGAGGGTGACGACCAGAAGCTGGTGCCGCGCCTGGGGCGCAGTGCCACGGGTGAGGACGTCGGCCGGTTGACGGGTCACAGCTCCACTCTGGTGGAACGCGTACGTGCCACGCGCGAACCTCTCGTCGTCACCGGCACCGAGGAGGGTGAGGCGCTCGGCGCGGAGTCAGTGGTGCTGCACGGATTGCGCAGCATCATGGTCGCCCCCCTGCAGCTGGAGTCGCGGCTGCTCGGCGTCGTCTACCTGGACAGCCAGGTCGCCAAGGGCATCTTCACCCCGGACGACGTCGGCATCCTCACCGCACTGACCAACCACATCGCCACCGCGCTGGAGACGGCGCGCGCCGCGCAACTGGAGGTCTCGGTCGCCGCCGCCCGGCAGCAGCGCGAGGTCGCCGAAGGGCTGCGCGAGGCCTTCACCGGGATGTCCCGCCTGCACGACCCCGAGCAGGTGCTCGCCCAACTCGTCGACGCCGCGACCCGGCTGCTGCCCGGCGTCGACGTCCACCTGCTGTCGCAGGACGCGGCTGCCGCGTTCGCCGTCGAACGCGAACCGGACACCGCGTGGATGGCGCTTCCGCTCGAGACCCGGGACGGCGTCCTCGGGCACCTTGCCCTGGTCGGCACGCACGCCGCCGAAGACGCCACCGTCGAACTGGCCGGCGCCCTGGTCGCGCAGGCCATGACGGCGTACGACAACGCCAGCCTGCTCGCCGAGGTGCAGCGCCTGGCCGAGGTCGACGAGCTGACCGGCCTGGCGAACCGCAGGCGGCTCTTCGACCTCGCCGCCCGCGAGCTGAGCCGGGCCCACCGGGGCGGGCGCCCACTCGCGGCGCTGATGCTCGACATCGACCACTTCAAGCAGATCAACGACGGATACGGCCACCCGACCGGCGACGACGTCATCCGTGCGGTGGGCACCCGGCTCGCGGCCACCGTCCGGGAGAACGACGTGCTCGGCCGATACGGCGGCGAGGAGTTCGCCGTCGTCCTGACCGGCTCCGGCTCCGGCTCCGGCCTGACCTCGACGACCGCCGAGCGACTGCGCCGGGCCATCTCGGACGATCCCGTGCCCACCCGCAGCGGCGATCTCGACGTCACGGTCAGCGTCGGCGTGGCCGTCCTGCGTGAGGGCGACGACCTCACCACATTGCTGGCCCGCGCCGACCGCGGCTTGTACCGCGCCAAGCGACAAGGCCGCAACCGAGTCTGCACCGACGAGTAGGACGAGTAGGAACGCGGACGGGCGAGACCTGGGTTCCCGGGTCGACCCGGCGTCCCCACGGACCGACCGCCACGCGAGACACAGCGCTCGCAAAGGCCGCATTCGGGTTGTAATCAGGAATTTCGAGCATCGTTGCGACGCCGGACGACACCGGCGGAACGCCCAAATCATCGGCCAGCGTGCCGATCCGACTGATGGAGGTAGCTATGCCGGGGATCCCCCCGCTGCCGCCGTTCCCGAAGCCACCCGCTCCGCCCTTTCCGCCGCCCCCTCCGAGGCCGCCGTTTCCACCGGCACGCTGATCCCGGCGGCTTGACGTGAGCGAAGGGGTCGGCGAGCAACCCGTGCTCGCCGGCCCCTTCGGAGCGATCGGGCGGATCGACGGGGCACGAGCAAAGGGGCCGCGGTGGGTCGGGTGCCGGATGATCTGGGCCAGGTAGTGACCACGAGTGAGGTGGCGACGGCGAGTGAGCCGGGGGAGGGGCCCGAGCGGCATGGCTTGCGCTGGCAGGCGGCGCTGGGCAGGTTCTGGCCGCTGACGAAGGGCATGCGGTGGGCGATGGGGGCGGCCGTCGTGAGTCACGGGGTCGCGGCGGTCGCCGACGTCCTGATGATTGAGATGTTGTCGAACGTCGTGGACGAGGCCCTGAGCAGCGGGAATCTCGGTGCCTACTGGACGCCGGCGCTGGCCTGGGCCGGCGTCGCGTTCATGGCGGCCGCGGTCACGTTCGCCGCGTCGATCCTGACGTCCGCACCGGCCGAGATCTTCAGCCTTCGGTTGCGGTCCCTCGTGCACGCGCATCTGCTGAACGTCCCGCCCCACGCCCTGAACGACCGTGAGCTGGGAGACCTGCTGTCGCGGCTGACGGTCGACGTCGACGACGTCGAGAAACTGGTCGTCAGAGGCGTGGTCGACGGGATCGCCCAGACCATGACCGTCGTGGTGTTCGTCGTCGCCGCCGTCCGGTTGCGATGGGATCTCGCGCTCGTCGTGGCCGCCAGCGCGCCCCTGATCTGGATGGTCAACCGCGGCCTGGCGAGCAGGGCGAAGAAGGTGTCGCTCGCCGAGCGGACGGCGCACGGTCGCCTGGTCGCGACGCTCGAGGAGAGCCTGGCGAACCTGTCCCTGGTACAGGCCTACAACGCCCAGCGGGTCGAGGGCAGGCGCCTGGCGGGGGCGGGCGGGGGGCTCGTGCGGGCACGAGTGCTCCAGCAGGTGCTCCATGCGGTGTATATGCCGGCGATGCAGCTCATGCAGACGGCGGCGTTGCTCACTGTGATGGGGGTTGGCGTGTACGACGTCGCCACGGGCCGGCTCACGGTCGGCGGCATGCTCGCCTTCGTCACCTACCTCGGCTTCCTGTTCCCCCCTCTCACCGCGCTCGGCCAGATGGGGATGTCGGCGTCGGCAGCGGGCAGCGCCGCGCTTCGCCTCGTCCAGCTGTTCGACCTGAAGGTGGAAGTGAGCGACCCTCCGGGCGGGCGGCTGTTGACCCGCCACGGCGAGCTCCGCGTCGAGAACCTGAGCGCCGGACATGGCGACCGGCTGGTGCTACGAGACGTCAGCTTCGGCGTCGCCGCCGGCGAGTTGCTGTTCATCACCGGTCCCAGCGGCGCGGGAAAGTCCACCTTCGCCTCCCTGCTCGTGCGGTTCCGCGACCCCGCCGCAGGGCGCATCCTCCTCGACGGGACGGACCTGCGCGAGTACAGCCTGGGAGCGCTCCGGCGGGCGGTGACACTGCTACCGCAGGAGCCCCTGATGGTCGACGGCTCGGTCGAGGCCAACGTGATGTACGGCGTCCCGGACGCCTCCCCCGAGGCCGCCCGCGCCGCAGCCCGGGCCGCGGCCGCGGAGACGTTCATCGGCCGGCTGCCCGACGGCTGGCGCAGTCGGGTCGGTCAGCGGGGGAGGAGCCTTTCCGGCGGGCAGAGGCAGCGGATCGCGCTGGCCAGGGCCCTGCTACGTGACAGCCCGGTGCTGGTGCTGGACGAGCCGACGACCGGTCTCGACCGAGACAACGCGGTGGCGCTGATGCGGACCGTTCGCGAGCAGGCCGGCCGGCGGACCGTCATCGTCATCAGTCACGACTGGGAACTGGCCCGATTCGCAGACCGCGTGCTGATCCTGGCGGACGGTGGGGTGCAGGCCGTCCACGCGCAGGCCGGAGCCGGTGTGGACCTTGCGGCGGGCGTGACCACCGTCACCCTGGCCGACGGCGTCGTCGACCTCGATGCCGCGCTGCGGGATCCGGCGTCGAGAACGTGACGGCGTTGAACGCCGCTGCCCGCCGCGGCGTGCGCTACAACGCGGCCACCGGCCACCGGCGGCGGGTGGCGCGCCGCGCATTTCGTTGAAAGAAGTCATTGACTTTGTTCAACGAACCGTCCTATACAAGTTGGGACCATGTCGGAGCCGGCCCGGGTCACCAAGCGTGAGGCGCAGCGTCTGCAGACGCGCCAGCGCGTCTTCGACGCGGCCGTGGCGGAGTACCAGCGGGTCGGCATGGCGCAGGCGGACGTCGGGCGGATCATCGCCGCGGCGGACGTCGTCCGGGGGACGTTCTACTTCCACTTCCCCACCAAGGAGCACGTCCTTCTCGAACTCGTGAAGCGCGAGGAGGAGCAGGTCGCCGCGGAGCTCGCCGAGGCCCTGCCGAAGGCGAAGAACCTCGCCGACGGGCTGGCCGAGGTGGTACGGCTGACCGCCGAGGTCGAGCAACGCCTCGGCAGCATGCTGTTCCGCGACGTCGTGGCGGTGCACTTCTCCGCCACCCGCCCGGAGGGCGACGACTGGACCCGTCACCCGGTCATCGTTCTCGTCGTCGACTGGATGGAGAAGGCCCGGCAGGAGGGCCAGGTCGTCGCCGGAGTCGACCCGACGTCGGCCGCCATCTCCCTGTTGCTGGGGATCTACGCCCTGCTCGTCAACGACCGCGGCTCGGAGTCGCTGCCGGACGGCGTGCTCGACACGTTCCTGGCCACCATGCTGCGCGGGATCGAAGCCCGCTAGTCCTCCGAGAATCCCGGCCGCCTGGCGATTGCCGGGCCGATGCCGCACGCCTGCGCAAGGGGAAGTCCATGCTGCTCGATCTCCTCCGGCTCGCCGTCGCCTTCGGCGCGGTCGGCCTGATGACCGCGTTCTGGTACTGGCTGATGAAGTCCATCGGGACGTTCTGACGTGGCCGATGCCCTCGCCGTCGAGCGGGCCTGCGCCGTGCTGGCGTGCTCGCTGTCCGGCGGGCGGCGCGAGAGCGTGCGCCTCGCCTCCGGCGAGCGGCGCTCGTTCGGGCTCAACGGCGTTCGGACGGTGGTCAACGTCCCCTTCCCGTCCCTGGCGCCGGACTGGACGATGCGCACCCTCACCTGTGGCATCGCGCTGCAGTGCGCGCCGTCCAAGGACCGGTTGGGTGACATCTGCGCGCTCTCGGCGCGACAACTGCGCGCCCTGGTCGTCGTGGAGGGGGCGGCCGCACTCGGCTGGGCCGTCCGGCGCTGGCCCGGATTGGCGCCCGAGTTCCAGCGCCTGCTCGGCCGTTTCGACGCCGCCCCCGACGACGACGACCTGGTAGCCCGCGCCGTCGCCCTCGCTCGGACCAAGGACGTGCGCCCGCACCCGATCCTCGGTGAGCTCCGGGTGGCGCCGGCGAGCAGGGACATCGCCGCCGGCGCGATGCGGATGTACGGCCGCCTGCCGTGGTCGGACAAACGCCGGCTGTCGAAGGGAAGACACACCGTGCCGGGCGGCGGCGACGGCGGCATGCGGGACCCGAACCTGCCGCCGCCGAGCCGTCCGGAGGACGAGTGGATCGAGCCGCGGACCGATGTCCGGGCCGGGATCCCGTACCCGGAGTGGAACTTCTGGACCGAACGGTTCCTCACCGACCACGTGGCCGTCCTGGAACGCAGGCATTCCCGGACCTCGACCGGCGTCCCCGGGAACGACCTGGGCCTTCAGCGGTGGTTCCAGCAGCACACGCACCGGATGATGCGCGGGGGCCTGGAGGACGGCGCCGGACTCGACGTGGACCGGTACGTCGACTGGTTCACGGACGCCGGCAGGTCCGACCCCAGGGTCTTCCGGGACCTGCTGCCGGGCGCCCGCGACGTCACCACCGCGGTCCTGCTGGACGGCAGCTCGTCGCTGGGCGTCCACCAGGGCCGGGTGTTCCGGCTCGAGCTGGCCTGCGCCGACGCGTTGAGCCGGGCGATGACGGCGAGCCGCGAGCGGCACGGCCTGTTCGTGTTCAGCGGCAACACCCGTCACCGGGTCGACGTGCTCTGTCTCAAGGACTTCACCGACCGCAGGATGGTCGTTCCCGGCGATCTGGGCCTCACGGTCGGCGGGTACACGCGGCTCGGTGCGCCCATCCGCCACCTCACCAACCGATTGCGACGGCAGCCCTCGCAGCGGCGGCTGATGATCATCATCGGCGACGGCCTCATCTCCGACGAGGGCTACGAGGGTCGCTATGCCTGGGCGGACGTCGCCCACGCGCTGGACGAGGCGGACGACGCCGGCGTGACCGTCCACTACATCGGCATCGGCCCGGTCCGGGTCGACCCGCTGCCCGAGGTCTTCGGACCCCTTCGCTCGCAACGCATCCGGCGCCTGGAGGACCTGCCGCGGGCGCTGTCCGCCGTCCACCACCAACTCGTCGCCGCGTGAAAGGGAACGATGATCTACCTGGCCAACGGCAACGAGATCCTGCTGTTCGAACGTGCCTTCGAGCGACAGGTGCCGGTGATGCTCACCGGCCCGACCGGGTGCGGGAAGACGCGCCTGGTCGAGCACATGGCCGCCGTTCTCGGCCGGCCGCTGGTGACGATCAGCTGCCACGACGACCTCACCAGTTCCGACCTGGTCGGGCGGTTCCTGGTCAGCGGCGGCGACGTCGTCTGGACCGACGGCCCGCTCACTCGCGCGATCAAGGGCGGCGCGGTGTGCTACCTCGACGAGGTGGTCGAGGCCCGCCACGACTCCCTCGCCGTCCTGCACTCGCTGACCGACCACCGGCGCACGCTCTTCCTCGACCGCTCCGGCGACGTCGTGCCCGCGCCCCGGGAGTTCATGCTGGTGTGCTCCTACAACCCGGCCTACCGCAGCTCGCTCAAGGAGCTGAAACCCTCGTTCCGGCAACGGTTCGTGACCATCCCGATGACCTACCTGCCGGCCGCCGGCGAGGCTGAGGTGCTGGTCGCCGAGACCGGCGTCGCCCGCGCGACCGCCGACCGCCTGGTCTCGTGCGCCAGCAGCATCCGGACAGCCAACGAAGCCTTCCACTTCGACCCACCGTCCACCCGCACCCTGGTGACCACCGCTGCCCTGGTGGCGAGCGGCGTCCCCGAACTCGAGGCCGCGCAGGCCTGCCTGCTCGCACCGCTGAGCACCGACGGCGCCATCTCGACCGGCCTGCGCGAGCTGGTCACCGCCGCCCTCCTGACCCCCTCCACGGAAGGAGAATGACCATGCAGCCACCCATCTCCGAACAGGACCGCAAGCGCCGCCGCGCGCTGATCGTCTTCCAGCTCGTGGCCTACGGCTACCTGCTGACGATGTTCGCCATCCAGGTGTCCATGTACCTGCAACGGAACTGGTAGGGGACGGCCATGGCAGAGGACGTCGCCATCGGCAGAGCGGTCTCGTACGACCACCACGAGGAGGGCCGCCGGGCCCAGCGCCAAGCGGACCGCTGGCTGTTGCCGGGCGCGATCCTCATGGGCACGATGATCCTCGGCCTGATCGGGCTGCCGCTGTTTCTGCGGGGAATGCACCTCCAGATGCAGGCCCAGCGGCGCGGGCTGTCGGTGCGGCCGATGATCGTCACCCTGATCGGGTACCTGGTCGCGATCGACGCCGCCCTCAACAGTTTCGGCTGGGCCCTCGACCTGATGGCGAACCACACGCTCATCACCCGGACGATCATCACGGCGTGGGGCAACATGTTCGACGCCGGCTACTTCTGGCACTACAACGAACTCAGCATCGGCGGTGCCAGCGCCCCCGGCGAGAAGGCCTGGGAGATCGCCCTGCTGCCGATCGTCTTCTGCATGCGGCTGGCCGCGGCCATCGGCTTCCTCCAGATGAAGCGCTGGGGTCAGCAGTGGCTGATCATCACCTGTTGGTTCGGCGTCGTGGCGTGGTGCGGCTACGTGGCCAACATGACGATCTACGCCGACGTCCGCTACACGCACGTGGTGTTCCCGGTCTTCGGCTGGTGGCTCTACGACATCTTCTACATCTCACCGTTCCTGGCGTTGCCCTACTTGCACAGCGTCAACCGCGAGATCTTCACGGACTGAGGGGATTTCATGACCACCGCCGCTGGCAAGCCGCTCCCGGCCGGCACGACGCCCGCCTTCGCCCGGATGCACCGCTACCTGCAGCGCGGGCTCGTCGTGTGCATGGTCGCCCTGGTGCTGGAGGGCGCCTTCACCATGCCGCTGCTGGCCATCTGGTATGGCTGGCCCACGCTCTCATTCACCCAGATCTGCAGCGAGTTGGAGGCTGTCCGCTACTCCGACCCGACCCGCAACTGCCAGTACCCGATGCCGCTGTTCAGCAAACCCGAAGGCGTCGGCCAGACGACGTCCAAGGACCGGTGGGGCATCCAACCCAAGCCGGAGTACGACCGGATCGGCTTCCGCGAACTGGTGAAGATCCACGACGAGCGGGTGGCCGCAGGGCTGACGAGGTGACGGCCTCATAGGGCAGCTGCAGGCGTCCCGGGGGAGGGTGCCTGCGTGTCGGGTCCCCAAGTCGCCCTCGTCCTCTTCGGCGCGGAGGGTGCCGGGCGATGTCGAGGCGTTCCGGTTAGGCTGGCTGCTCGGTGCGCCGGGAAGCCTGGTCGGCAGTCGTCATCGCCTGCCCGATCGCCCGCCCGGAAGGTTCTTTGTGAGCACCCAGCCCCCTATGTCCAGCGCCGCACCACCTGCCCGGTGCCCATCGAGCGGACGATCACGGCGCCTGTTCTCCCCCGTTCGTGGACCGGGACACGACGGATCGCCGACATCCTGCGCCAGGAGACGGTCGGCGGAGCCATCCTGCTGGCAGCCGTCGTCCTCAAGGCCCGGGACCGGGTCTACCGGCGGCTCGCCCAGGAGCGCTACCCAGGCCAACGCCGCGCAGGACGACGAATCCCACTCAACCGCCGCGTCGGGCGACGGCGCGCGGGGAGCGCCGAAGAGATGGGCAATATCCCGATGGCGTGGAATACCCGCGTCGGCCAACGTTCTTGACACTGAGTAGTGTCGGTGTCACTCTCCGCTAGTGAGTGATTTCCTGGCCGGGACCTGGCAGTTGGAGGCCTGGCGGCGAATCGCCGCGGACGGGACAGTCGGCTACCCGCTCGGGAAGGACGCGCGCGGGCAGCTCATCTACGCGTCCGACGGCCGGATGGCCGTGCACATCGTCCGGGCGGAACGCCCGCCCCTGGCGACCGACGATCCGCTCGGCGGGGACGTGGCGGCACGCGCGTCCGCCTACTCCGGTTGCCTTTCCTACGTCGGAACGTACGCGGTGGAAAACGGCTCCATCGTGCACAGCATCGAGGGCAGCCTGTTCCCCAACTGGAGCGGCGACAAGCAGGTGCGTCCGTTCTCCCTCGACGGCGACCGACTCGTCCTGCGCACGCCGCCGCAGCGAATCGCCGGCGGTACGACCGTGGTGAACGAATTGTCCTGGATCCGACCCGGCGGCGACCGGGACAGCGGCTAGACCAGCGCGGCCGCGAGTTCGCGTCGTCGTCTCAGGTCACTGCCGATGCGCGTCGAAGAAGGCTCGTCGTCCTGTCGTTGTGTTCCTTGCTTCTGGGGGGTTACGAATGGCTGTCACGATCAGCGAACCGCGCACCGGTTCGGCGCGAGCCAAATCCGCGTCCGCGTATTCCGCCCTCCCGGCTCAACGAGCGCATACAAATCTTCTCCAGGTCGATTTCCAGGTCGTCGCCCAGCACATGTTCGCGCTGATGCTCAGGAACGTCTCCAGCGACGGGTTCCTCTTCGCCGACCCCACCGACCGGTCGAAGTTCTCGCTGCCGGGCTGCGTCATCGCCGCTCCGTCCTACCCGGCCAACTCGCCCGGCGTCGACCAGGACTACGTCTTCAACTGGACGCGCGACGCGGCGATCACCGCGATGGAGATCGCGGCCGCCGGGTTGCCGACCCGGCCGGGAGCCGGCGTGGAGGCGCTGATGGACTACGTCAGGTTCGCGAAGACCTGCCAGGACAACGCGACACCGACACTGGGCCACGCGTGCTTCACCATCGACGGCTGGTCCCGGCCCTGGAGCGAGCAGAACGACGGGCCTGCGCTCCAGTCGCTCGCCCTGCTCCAGGCGTTCGATCAGCTCGAGCCGGCCACCCAGGCGCTCGCGACGCAGGTCATCGACACCAACCTCGGCTTCCTCCTGCAGGTGTACCGGGACCCGACCACCAACCTGTGGGAAGAGCACCAGGCCTACTCGTTCTTCGCGCGTGCCGCGCAGCTCCGGTGCCTGCGGGCGATCTCGTCGAACAGCGTCGGGGTGACCGTTCCCGCGGGAACTGCCGACGCCGTCGCGTGGCTGGAGAGCGCGCTGCAGGGCCACTGGGACGGGAACCGGTACCTGAGCCTGCTGGCCGAGGCCCCCGGCGCGGGCGCGCCCTCGAACCCCGCGGGCCAGGGCTACGACCCGAACATCGACGTCGTGATGGCGAGCATCTACGGCGCCGTCCCCGTGACGGACACCAAGCTGCTCGCCACCGCGGCGCAGCTCCGACGGCAGTGGTCCGACCAGGCGTCGGCATCCGTCTACCCGATCAACGTCGCGGACGGCGACCGTGGCCTCGGGCCCATGATGGGGCGCTATCCGGGTGACACCTACGACGGCGACATGTCCGACCACGTGGTGGGCGGCCACCCCTGGGCGCTGTGCACGTGCAACTTCGCCGAGCTGTACTACCGCCTGGCCGCCGAGATCACCACGACCGGAGCCGTGCCGTACGACGGGCTGTCCGCCGACTTCTTCGGCCAGGTCGGCGTGGGCCCCTCGACGCCGCCGCAGCAGGCGGCGGACGCGCTGGAACGGGCCGGGGACGCCATGCTGCGGGCCGTCATCTACCACAGCGACAACCTCGAGCTCAGCGAACAGTTCGACGGCTCGACCGGATTCGTCAAGAGCGTGCGGGACCTCACCTGGAGCTACGCCGCCTTCCTCTCCGCCGTCCGGGCCAAGAGCGCGCGCCCGGTCCAGGGCTGAGCAATGACCATCCACGAAGACCGCGCCCGCCCCTCGTCCGCCTCCCGGCTCCTACAGGGCAGGACCGCCCTCGGCGAACGCGCGGACCGGTTCCTGGACCTGTCCGCGTGCCTGACCGGCTTCGGCCGCGTCCAGCTGCTGGGAACCGGGTTGACCGGCACATACCTGGGCACCGTCGACGCGGTGCTGCCGGACGGCGTGCTCGACGAGCTCCTCGATGCCTTCGCGCGCCAGCCGGTCGAGGCGGACCGCGAGACCGCCCTCGGTGAGACCGTCCTGGCCGATCCGAAGCTCGGGCCGGTGGCGCGCAACGTGATCCTGATGTGGTACAGCGGCACCTGGCACGCGCTTCCGGACACCTGGCGCGCCGCCTACGGCGCCTCGCCCCTGGACGCCGATCACGTCGTCTCCGCGGAGGCGTACCAGGGCGGCCTGCAGTGGGCCGCGGCGGGCGCCCACCCGGCGGGTGCCCTGCAACAGGGCTTCGGGGCGTGGGCTGTGGCGCCCGGCGAGAGCCGGGCATGAACGGCGAGCCGAGCTACGACGTCGTGGTCGTGGGCGCGGGGGTCACCGGCGCCCTGAGCGCCAAACGCCTGACCCGCGCGGGACTCCGCGTCCTGCTGCTCGAGGCGGGCCCGGACACGGCGTGGACGTTCGACGGGTACACCGAGCACCTGAACCACTTCTTCAGCGCCTGGAGCAAGAACCCGGAGTCTGCGTGGCCCCCCGCGGTGAACGCGCCTCAGCCGGACACCGCCGATGTGCGAAGCGGCGCCGGCTACTTCCTCCAGCAGGGGCCGGACAAGTACGCCAGCAGCTACACGCGGCTGCTGGGCGGGTCGACGTTGCACTGGCTCGGGGTGTGCCTGCGCATGCTGCCCGAGGACTTCACGCTGCGCTCGCGGTACGGCGTCGGCCGCGACTGGCCGCTCGGCTACGCCGACCTCGAGCCGTACTACCGGGAGGCCGAGCGGGAGATCGGCGTGGCCGCCGACGTCGCCGACCAGTCCCATCTCGGCATCGACTTCCCTGACGGCTACGACTTCCCCATGCGCCGCCTGCCGCCGAGCTATTCCGACCGGGTGCTGGCCGGGGCCGTGGACGGGCTGGAGGTCACGCTCGGGGACGAGCCGTTCGCGCTCAAGGTCCGGAACTACCCGGCCGCGCGCAACTCGATCCCGCGCGGGGACTACGAGCCGGTGGGCGCCGTCGACGAGCGGGGCGAGGGGCAGGCGCTGGCGCGTGACCTCGGGCAGCGGTGCGCCGGCAACACCGCCTGCACTCCGATCTGCCCGGTGCAGGCCAAGTACAACGCGCAGAAGAGCCTGGCGCAGGCGGACCCCGGCAGGCTCCGGGTGGTCGCCCGGGCCGTGGCGTCCAGGATCCTCGTGGACCCGATCGGCGGCCTCGTCCGGGGCGTCGAGTACCAGCGCTACGAGGACCCGGGCTCGTCCCGGCACACCGTGCACACCGCGTCGGCCCGCGCCTATGTCCTCGCCGCGCACGCCGTCGAGAACGCGAAGCTGCTGCTGGCATCCGGGCTCGGAGGCGCGAAGGCCCTGGTCGGCAGGAACTTGATGGACCACCCCACGTTGTACGCGTGGGGGCTGTCACCGGCTCCGGTGGGCGCCTTCCGTGGCCCGCTGTCGACAGCGGGAATCGACGACCTTCGCGGCGGAGCGTTCCGCGCCTCCCATGCCGCGTTCCGCTTCGACATCGGCAACGACGGGTGGCGCGCGGCGACGGGTGCGCCGGACAGCAGCGTCGCCACCGCGGTGACCGGTGAGGGGTTGTTCGGCTCGCGCCTGCGCCGCCACCTGGAGGACACCCTGTCGCGGCAGGTGCGGTTCTCTGTCGCCGTCGAGCAGCTCCCGTCGCCGGCCAACAGCGTGAGCATCGACCGGGGCCAGGTCGATCCGCTCGGCAACCCGCGCCCGGTGATCAGGTATCACCTCGACGACTACACCCTCGCCGGGATGGCCGCCGCCACCGACGTCTACCGGCAGGTGTTCCGCCGGGCCGGCATCCATGACTGCACGGACCCGCAGGAGGGCGCGTGGTTCCCGTCGGCCTCCTACGACGGCCGGGTGTTCCACTACCACGGCATGGGCCACTTCGCCGGAACGCACGTGATGGGCAGCAGTGCCGAGGACTCGGTGGTCGACGCCGACCAGCGCTCCTGGGAGCACCGCAACCTCTTCGTGGTCGGCTCCGGAAGCTTCCCGACCATGGGCACCTCCAATCCCACGCTGACGATGGCCGCGCTGGCGCTGCGCACGTCGGATCAGATGATCAAGGAGCTGGCAGGGTGAACGTCAAGCAGCTGAAGGACCTGCTGCAGGCGGCGGTCGAGCTGGAGCTGTCCACGATCCCGCCCTACCTGTGCGCGCTGTACTCGCTGCGGCCGGGCTCGAACGACGAGGCACGGCTCATCATCCGGTCCGTCGTCGTCGAAGAGATGCTCCACATGGTGCTGGCGGCCAACGTCCTCAACGCCATCGGCGGCACCCCGAAGGTCACCGGAACCGAGCACGTGCCGCGGTACCCGCACGAACTTCCCGACGGGGTCGTCCTCGACCTGTTGCCGTTCTGCCCGGAGGCCGTCGAGGGCTTCCTGAAGGTGGAGAACCCGCAGTACGACCACCAGGCTATGGACCCCGGCCACCCGCTCGTCGCCGACCGGCGACGGGGCGGCCATCACGTGGCCCGCGCCGCCACGGTGTCGTCCCGACCGACGACGATCGGCGCCTTCTACGCCGAAATCACCGACGGCCTGGAGCAGTTGGCCAAGGAGCTTGGGGAGCGGGCGCTGTTCTGCGGCGACCCGGTCCGGCAGATCGGCCGGGAGTACTACTACGCCGGCGGTGGCGCGGCGACCGCCGTCACGGACCTGGCGTCCGCACAGGCGGCCCTCGAGGAGATCGTGGACCAGGGGGAGGGTGACCCGAGCTCCATGTACGACGTCGACGGCGACCTCGCCCACTACTTCCGGTTCCAGCAGGTCAAGTACGACCGGTCCTACCTGCCGTCCGATCACGCCGGATCGCCGACCGGACCACCGGTCGGAGTGGACTTCGACGCCGTCCACCCGATGATCGCCAACCCGCGGGGAACCGACTACGCCGACCCCGAACTGCGAGCCGCCTCGGACGCGGCCAACCGGACCTGGTGGCGGCTGCTGAGCCAGATCGAGGCCGCGTTCAACGGGCGCCCGGCGGCGCTGCTGGACGCCGTGCCCACCATGTTCACGCTCCGCGACCAGTCGCTGGTCCTGCTGGCGAACCCCTTGCCCGGCGGCGGCAGCCACGCCGGGCCGACGTTCGAGTGGGATCCGGCCCGGTGAGCCGAGCCGGGGTCCGTGCCTGGAGAAGGGAACGCCAGTGATCTTTCCTCGTGGAGCCACCACCCGCACCGACCACCGCGCCGTCTCGGACACGGTCTACGACGCCGTCATCGTCGGCGGCGGGATCGCGGGTGCGATCATCGCCCAGGAGCTCGGCCGCGCCGGCCAGCGCGTCCTCATCCTCGAGGCGGGCCCTGCGGAGGATCTGACCATCAAGGGGTACGAGGACTACCTGACGCAGTTCTACGCGGCCGCCGCGAAGGACAACCAGTCGCCGTACCCGGTCAACCCCAACGCGCCCATGCCCAGGAGCTCCGACGCCCAGGCGACTGCGCCGGGGCAGCCGGTGACGTCGGGCTACCTGGTGCAGAACGGCCCGGTCTGCACCGACACCACGTACACGCGGGTCCTCGGCGGGACGACGATGCACTGGGAAGCCAAGACGCTGCGCATGCTTCCCGAGGACTTCGACCTGGCCAGCCGGTTCGGCGAGGGCCTGGACTGGCCCATCGGCTACGGGGACCTGGAGCCGTACTACCGTGAAGCCGAGCGGGAGATCGGCGTCTCGGCCGACGTCGAGGACCAGGCGTACCTCGGCATCTCGTTCCCGCCGGACTACGCGTTCCCCATGAAGGGCCTGCCGCAGTCGTACCTCGACCGCGTCGTCGCGAACGGGGTGGACGGCACCGAGGTCGACCTCGAGGGCGACCGGTTCACCCTCAGGGTGCGGCCGTTCCCGCAGGGCCGCAACGGCATCCCGAACCCGGCCTACGACAGCGGGAAGGGCTACCGCCCGGTCGGTGCGGTGAGCACCCACCAGGTGGAACAGGGCGAGCGCTGCCAGGGCAACAACAATTGCGTGCCGATCTGCCCGGTGCAGGCCAAGTACCACGCGGGGAAGACCCTCGCCAAGGCCCTCGCGGGCGGGGTCGACCTGCTCGCGCAGGCGGTCGCCTACAAGGTCCACACCGATCCGGTCAACGGTCGCGTCAGCCACCTCGAGTTCCGCAGGTACCACGACCCGTCCTCCGCCGAGTACGACACCGGGACGGCGCGGGGGCGCGTGTTCGTGCTCTGCGCGAACGCCGTCGAGAACGCCCGCCTCATGCTCGCCTCGGGCCTGGAAAGCACCAGCGGCCTGGTGGGGCGAAACTTCATGGATCATGCGTACCTGCTCAACTGGGCCCTCCTGCCCCAGGTCGCGGGCACGCTGCGCGGCACCATCTGCACGAGCGGGATCGTCGATCTGCGCGGCGGGCCGTTCCGCAGCAAGCAGGCCGGCTTCGGCATCGACATCCACAACGACGGGTGGGGCTGGGCGACCGGCGCGCCGTACACCGACCTGCACGACATCGTGGAGGTCCGGAACGCGTTCGGGCCGGCGCTGCGCCGGGCGCTGGTCGATCAGATCTCCCGCCAGCTCCTGCTGGCCTTCATGATCGAAGTGCCGGCCACGCCGAGCAACCGGGTCACGGTGGACCCCGCCTACCGGGACCAGCTCGGGAACATGCGGCCGGTCATCTCGTACGGCGTGCCGGACTACACCATGCGGGGGGCCGCGTTCGGCCGGCGATTGGCGGGCCAGATCTTCGAACGGCTCGGGGCCGAGGACCACACGGCCTACGACCCGGCCGACCCCGGCTACGTCGGCTACGGCGGCCAGGGATACCGGATCCTGGGCGGCAACCACCTGGCGGGCACGCACGTGATGGGGACGAGCCCGGCCACGTCCGTCGTGGACGCCACGCTCCGCTCGTGGGACCACGAGAACCTGTACCTGGTGGGCGGCGGCAGCATGCCGACGATCGGGACGTCGAACATCACGCTGACCGTGGCCGCGCTCGCCTTCAAGAGCGCCACCCACATCGTCCACCGGCTCCGCAGCGAGCAGGCGCCGGTAGCCCTGTCGGCACGCTAACTCGATTGGCGAGAAGCATTGACCCAGCCCAGGATCACGACCCTCGAGCAGCTGTTCGGCTACCTGGACGCGGCGCTGCAACTGGAGCACGCGACGATCCCGCCCTACCTGACGGCGCTGTATTCCCTGCATCCGCAGGCCAATCCCGACGCCCGGCGTGTCCTTCGCGTCGTCGTCGTCGAGGAGATGCTCCACCTCACGCTGGTGGCGAACGTCCTGAATGCTGTCGGCGGGAGCCCCGACCTCACGAAACCCGGCTTCGTGCCGACGTACCCGGCCTGCCTGCCGGACGGCGAGACGGACTTCGAGGTCGACCTGCAGCCGTTCTCACCGGACGCCGTCAGCACCTTCCTCAGGATCGAGCGGCCCGCGCAGGCTCCCGGCGAGGTGACCCGGCTGGTGTCGCGGCGGTCCGGCCGGCGGCTCCTCGCCGCCAGCCCGGAGGAACCCGCGATGCAGTACTACAGCATCGGCGAGTTCTACGAGGAGATCGCCCGTGGCTTGCAGTACCTGCACGGGGTGTCCGAGGAGCGCGGCGAACCGCTGTTCACCGGTGATCCGCACCGGCAGGTCACGCCCGAGTACTTCTACTCCGGCGGTGGGGAGGCGATCCCCGTGACCGACCTGTCCTCCGCGCTCGCCGCGCTGAACCTCATCGCCGAGCAGGGCGAGGGCCTGGGTGGCGGCATCTACGACGCCGAGGGCGAGCTGTCCCACTACTACCGGTTCGAGCAGCTCCGGCTCGGCCGCTACTACCAGAAGGGTGACGATCCGGGGCATCCCACCGGACCGCCGCTGGAGGTCGACTACGGCGCGGTGTACCCGGTCGTGAAGAACGCCCGCCTGGCCGGCTACCCGCCGGGATCGCCGTTGCGGGCAGCCGCGGCGGAGTTCAACGCGTCGTACGCCGACTTCCTGTCGTTCCTTACCCGCGCCTACACCGGGCAGCCGGACCTCCTGCTGGAGGCGGTGTGGCGGATGTTCCACATCCGGGACGACATGAACCGCCTGATCCGCAACCCGATTCCCGACCGGCCGGGACTTCACGCCGGACCGACGTTCGAGCTCCCGTCGGGCGACAGGAGCGGACATGACCACGGCTGACCTGATGGAGCGGTTCCTGGCCTTCTCCGCGGAGGTGACCGCGTTCAGCACCCTCGACCTGATGGGCACGGGCCAGGCGGACGCGTACCTGAGTACGGTCCGGCGCGTCGTGGGCGACGACGTCCTCGGCGACCTGCTCGACGAGTACGGGCGAGCGGTCGAGGCGGCCCCCGCGGACCGGCAGGAGCGTGACGTCGTGCTGGCGCGGGACGTCTTCGGCGACGAGCGGCTGGGGCCCGTCGCCAGGGCCGTCGTCAAGCTCTGGTACGTCGGGATCTGGTACCGGCTACCGCCCGGGTGGACCGCGCGCTTCGGTGCGGCACGGGGGGACGACGGCACGTTCACGGTGTCACCGGCGGCCTATCCGGAAGGGCTGCTGTGGCGCGCCGTCGGCGCGAACCCTCCCGGCGCGAGGGCGCCCGGGTACGCCTCGTGGACGCAGCCGCCCCGGATCCCGGCCATCCCGGGGTGAGCCCGGGCCCACGGACCAGCACGACGACAGGAGGGGGCAGGCAGTGACCGAGGCGATCAGCAATCTGGGCCCGGACAAGGTCCGGCTCGGCGTGACACCGACGCTCTGGTGGAACGACGACTTTCCGTCCATCGACATCGGCATCCCGTTCGAGCAGTGCGTGAGCGAGATGGCGCTGGCCGGTTTCCAGGGGTGCAGCGTCGGGCACAAGTACCCCAAGGATCCGGCGGCGCTCCGGAGCGCGCTCCAGTTGCGCGGCCTGCAGGTGTCCGAGCCGTGGGTGAGCACGTACTTCACCGTCAACGGGATGGAGCAGCAGACCGTCGACGCCTTCGAGGAGCAACTCGGCTTCATCAAGGCCATGGGCGGCAGGGACCTGGTCGTCGCCGAGTTCGGCCGCACCGCGCACATCCTGCCGGTCGCCCTGTTCGCCAACCGCCCGGTGTTCGACGACCACGACTGGGACCGGCTCTCCAGCGGCCTCAACCGCCTCGGCAAGATCGCGACCGCGGCCGGGATGCGGCTCTGCTACCACCACCACATGGGCACGGGCGTCATGACCAGGGCAGACGTCGACCGCCTGATGGCGTCCACGGAGCCGGACCTTGTCCACCTGCTCCTGGACACGGGGCATCTCGCCTTCGCCGGCGACGACCCGCTCGCCGCAGCCCGGGCGCACGCCGGGCGCATCTCGCACGTCCACCTCAAGGACGTGCGGCCGGACGTCGTCAGCCGGGTCCGCGAGGAGGGCCTGTCCTTCCAGCAGGGCGTCGAGGCCGGGGTGTTCACCGTGCCCGGGGACGGCGCCATCGACTTCGTGCCGATCCTCCAGACCCTGGGCGCCGCCGAGTACGAGGGCTGGCTGGTGGTCGAGGCCGAGCAGGACCCCGCGAAGGCGAACCCCCTGGAGTACGCGCTCAAGGCCCGGGCATACCTGCGCGACGTCCTGGGCTGGTGACGCGATGAGCAGCGACCGGGACGTATACCTCAGCTTCTTCATGTTCACGACGGATCTGCGGCCCGGCGATCCCGAGTACGCCACCCTGATCGCCCGCCACATGAAGGAATTGCGGCGGCTCGGATACAGCGGTTTCGATCTGCCCGTCGCGCCCACCGGTGCCGGCGACCGCCGGACCGAGGTGGCGAGCTACACCGGGCTGAGGCGGGCGCTCGACCGGGCCGGACTGGACGACGTCGGCGTCACGACCAACGTGGCGGCCACGCGGACGTTCGACCCGACGTCGCCGTACGGCGACCAGCGAGCGGCCGCCCTCGACTACCTCAAGTCCCGCGTGGACATCACGGTGGCCCTGGGCGGGACCATCATGGCCGGGCCGATCGTGTTCCCCTACAACGTCTTCCCCACCACCGACGCGAACGAGCCGATCTGGAGCGACGCCCTGTGGGCGTGGAGCCAGCCCCGGTTCCGCAACGCCCAACCGATCCTGGACGAGCTGGGGGAGTATGCGGCGGGCATGAACGTGAAGCTGGCCATCGAACCCGTCGACCACTGGGAGACGCCGGCGCCGAACATGGTCGGGGACGTGCTCCGCTTCCTCGAGGGTGTGCCGAGCCGGCAGGTAGGCGTCTGTGTCGACAGTGCGCACGTGGTCCTGGGCAGCAGCGGCCCTGAGGCGTTCCGGCAGGAGATCCGCGCGGCCGGTGAGGCGGGCCGGATCAACTACGCGCAGGTGTCGGCGCCGGACCGTGGCGCCGTCCGGGACAGCTGGATCCCCTGGGACGCCTTCCTCACGGCCGTCCTGCCCCGGTACGACGGCCCGTTGCTGATCGAGGTCTTCAACGCCATCCCCGCCTTCCTGACGCCCCTGCACCTGACCCGGCGGAAGTTCTGGGTCCCGGGCGAGGACGACCCGGTCGAGGGGTGGCCGGACGCCTACACCGTCGCGGCGGAGGCGATCGAAGCTCTGCGGACGGAGCTGAGCAAGTTCGGCGGCGAGGGGTAGCGATGACCGACGAACAGACGATCAGCCGTCCCGGTGCGGCGAAAGTTCCGGCCCAGCCCGCACGGGCCGGCGGCCACGGCACCTACCGCGCGGTTTCCTCGCAACAGGCGACGGCGGTCAACCTGGGTCCGCTGCGGGACCTGCCCGGCTTCTGGGAGGGCACCGGGTTCAGCCTCATCGCCCGGCCGGACTTCTCCGATGGCAGCCCGAACGGCTTCTTCCTGCAACTGAATCTCCTCAGGGAGTCCATCGAGTTCACCACGATCGGGTCGCCGGTGATCAACCGGGGGAGCCGGCAGCCCGACATCGCCCTCTACGGCGTCACCTACCTGCACCGGGTCACGGACGGCATCACCGGGGAGGCGCTGCACATCGAACCCGGCCTCTGGCTCACCATTCCGGCGACCGCCGATCCACGGTCCGACGCCAGCGTTGCCCGGCTCGCCACCGTTCCGCACGGCAATTCCGTGTGCGCCGTCGGTTTCGTCGAGGACGTCGTCCTCGACGGCCTCCCGGCGATCCCCTCGGGCGCAACGGCACCGTTCCCGATCGGGTCGTCGCCACCCCCAGCGGGAACGAAGAACCCGTATCCCGAATACGACCTCAGCGTCGACACTCCGTTCCGCACCTCGCCGCTCCCGCCCGGGGTCACGCAGGCGGTCG
This sequence comes from Frankia sp. CcMO1, assembly GCF_977945845.1. NCBI lineage: Bacteria > Bacillati > Actinomycetota > Actinomycetes > Frankiales > Frankiaceae > Frankia > Frankia sp. CcMO1. The sequence goes on along the minus strand of NZ_CDWTMG010000013.1, from coordinate 4,176 downwards.
TCGACGACCCCAACGTCATCATCCGGGAGGCACTGGAAGGACTCACGCTGACGCACGTCACCCGGCTCATCACGTCGACGGCGTCGGCGGGCGGGATCGACAACATCCCGTTCATCGTGAAGAACGCCGAGGCGCTCAGCCTGGAGTCTGTGTTCGCGATCGAGACGGTGCAGGGACCCCACGGCAAGGAGCACCTGCAGTTGCAGTACTCGCAGACGGCACTGCTCAACTTTCGCGGCCAGAGCTTCCCCCACGTCACCGTGGGGACGTTGGTGAAGGCCTTCTGACTCTCCAGCAGCTCAAGGGACACGGCCACGAGCCGATAGAGCGATCAGGATGAACGTCTATGCGCTCGTGGCGGTCGCGCTCCTGGCAGGCCTGCACCTGACCGGTCAGCATCTGCGGATGCTCGACTCGCGCCTCGGTGTGCGCTTCGGTCAGGTTGCCGAGGGCTGCCTGCTGGCCTACGTCGTGGTGGACCTGATGCCCGTGGTCGCCCAGGCGGAGAGCCAGTTCAAGGCCTCGCCCGAGGCGCGGTGGTTCGTCCTCACCGAACCCGCCTGGCTCGCCTGCCTCGGCGGGATGATGCTGTTGACGCTCGCCCAGGGGGGCCGCAGGCAGCGCCTTCGGGCGACCACCGGCGGCGGGCCGGCCGGAGATGCCGACCTGGCGTTCCGGCTGACGACCATGGCTCACGTGGCGGCGAACGTCAACGCCGGCATCCTCCTGCAGCATCACCACCACCACGGGCCGCTGGCCCTGGTGCCCGTCACGCTGCTGCTCGGTGTCCACCTCGCTCTGGTGGAGCGCGAGCACCTGGTGCACAACGCGGAGGCGTACCGCCGCTGGGGGCGGCCGGCGATGGCGGCGGCGCTCCTCATGGGCGCGGCGATCGGCACGGCGTGGGCGCCCGGCGGCGTCGTGCTCGCGGTCCTGCGCTCGGCGCTCGCAGGCCTGCTCGCGCTGAACGTTCTGCAGCACCACATCCGGGAGCAGGACGTCGCGCGCGCACCAGGGTTCGTCCTCGGCGGCCTCCTCTACGGTGCCGCCCTCGCACTGACCTGATCGTCGGCGAGGACGGCGGGCCAACGCGGCTGGCCATCAGAGACGCGGGTTCCCCGCCGGACCCCTAGCTAGAGATAAAGGTAGGGTGGGGGCGTGGCCGGCCTTCGCATGACACAAGCTACTCGACTTGTCCTGCAGGCACTGCTGGTGGAGCCCACAAGGGAAGCCTATGGCGCGGAGATAGGGCGCGCGGCTGGTTTGCCGTCCGGAACGGTCACGCCGATCGTGGCTAGGCTTGAAAATGCCGGGATCCTGGTGAGTCGGATCGAAGATGTGGACCCCGCTCAAGTCGGCAGGCCGCGGCGCAAGTACTATTCGTTCTCTACAGATGGCGCGGATCGGGCCAGAACTGCACTCGAACGATCTTCCAGATCCTCTGCTCTCGACTCGGATCCGATTGTATGGCGCCCCCCAGGCCTTGCAGGAGGGGTGGCGTAATAATGAACGATTGGAGCGCGTCGGGGCACGGTGAGAGCGCGCCGCAGCTTGCGAAGCTAGAAAGTCGGATAAATCGCCTGCGAATGGAAGTGCGGGAGTGCGCGGCCACCTTCGAGATCATCGGTAAGCCGTATGCGGGAGAACCGCACGTACGGATTGAAAGGGGCAAGGGGAAACCGGACCGTCCGCGGTACTGGCGCCCCTGACTACCGATGACGGACGAGCGCGGGCACCACCTCCCCACCACTCCCACCGTGGACCGGTTCTGCGACGTGGCGGTGATCGGCGGGTCGGCCGCGGGCCTGGCCGCTGCCCTCCAGCTCGCCCGTCAGCGGCGGTCCGTGATCGTCGTCGACGACGGAACCCCGCGGAACGCTCCCGCGGAGCACATGCACGGCTACCTCGGCCGCGAGGGTGCACCGCCGTCGGAGCTGGTGACGATCGGGCGCGACGAGGTGCGCGGATACGGAGGAGAGGTCCTTTCCGGCAGGGTGCTCGCCGTGCAGCGCCGGGATGACGGCCTGTTCCGTGTGGAGCTGACCGGCGGTAACGCGGTGATCGCCCGCCGCGTGCTCGCCGCCACCGGTCTCACCGACGAGCTGCCCGACATCGACGGGCTGGCCGAGCACTGGGGCCACGACGTCGTCCACTGCCCGTTCTGCCACGGCTTCGAGGTGCGCGACCGGCGTCTGGTGCAGGTCGTGACCCATGCCATGGGGCTCCACCCGACCGCACTGCTGCGGCACCTGACCGAACGCCTGACGGTCGTCCTGCACGACGCCGACGGCGTCGAGGACGCCGCCGTCGAGGCGTTGCGCGCCGCCGGCGTGACCGTCGTCCGGGACAAGGTCCGCAGGATCGTGGCGGGACCTGGCGGCGGGGTGGCGGGCGTCGAGTTGGCCGGCGGCTACACGCTGGAGGCGGACGCCGTGGTCGTGGGCCCGCGCTTCCACGCCCGGGCGGGGGCGCTCACGCCCGCGGGTGTGACCACCACCGCGCATTCGACCGGCTCCGGGGAGGTGGTCGAGGTCGACCCCATGGGCCAGACCGCCGTTCCCGGGATCTACGCCGCTGGCAACGTGACGGACCCGAGCATGCAGGTCCTCCACGCCGCCGCCCACGGCAGCCGGGTCGGCGCGATGATCGCCGTCGGCCTCGCCGACGACGACCTGCTCGCCGGTGTCCGTGCCTCCGGCGAGCTGACCGACTGGGACCACCGCTACGGCACCGAAGACCGGATGTGGAGCGGCAACCCCAACGGCACCCTGGTTCGCGAGGCCGGCGGCCTCGTTCCGGGCCGGGCGCTCGACGTGGGGGCCGGCGAGGGAGCCGACGCCCTCTGGCTGGCCGAGCAGGGCTGGGAAGTCACCGCCACCGACATCTCCGGCAACGCCCTCGCCCGGGTGAGCGCCGAGGCCGAGCGCCGGGGACTCGCCGTCCGTTGCCTGCGCGCCGACGCCAACGACCCTGACGCCTTCGGTGCGGATGCCTACGACCTCGTGTCGTTGCAGTACGGCTCCTTCCACCGCACCCCCGATCACCGTGGCCTGCGCAACCTGCTGACCGCGGTCGCCCCGGGCGGCACGCTGCTCGTCGTGTCCCACGACCTCACACCCCTGCGCGACCCCATCGACGCGACGACGCAGACCCGCATGTTCGACCCCGACGCCTACGTGGGCGTCGACGAGATCGCCGCCGCCCTCGGCGACACGGCCGTATGGCGGGTCGAGGTCCACGAGACCCGGCCCCGGCCCCCCGGCGCGGCCAGCACCCATCACGTCGACGACGTCGTACTCCGAGCCACGAAGCTGTAGCGCCGGTCGGCGCCCTCGTCGCGGGGACAGCCCTGTCAGTGTGCAGGGCCTCGGGATCTCCCAGATGCTCGGTCGTTCGGCATGGAGGTCGCACGCAATTACGGGATGATCATGCCCGGCGAGGACTCGACCAAGGCGGTCCGCGAGGTCTTCGTCATCGATCCTGCCGGCGTGATCCGTACGATCATCTACTACCCGCTCAGCCTCGGCCGGAACTTCGACGAGTTGCAGCGGGTCGTGGTCGCCCTGCAGACCGCGGACGCCTTCTCGGTGGCGACCCCCGCCGACTGGCGTCCCGGCGAGCCCGTGATCGTGCCACCGCGGTGTGCCATCCGGCGCCTCCGACCTTTTGGGTGTGCCACGGTGTGACGTTTTGGTGATCATTCGTCATAAACGATCACCAAAATGTCACACCGTGGCTGGCTGGCTGGCTGGCTGCGAGCGAGCCGCGGCGCGAGCGACACCCCGGGCCACGGGGCCGGCGTCCCTGCGCGACCTGGGGCGCCCCCGGGGCGGGCTGACCTGCCACCACGGGGAAACCTCACCGGAGACTTCGCAACCTCCATGCAGACCGGTCATGGTCACGAAATGCCCCCTGACCAGGGCCGGAGCTGTGGAGCGGTGTGAGCGGACATACCAACCTCCCTGTAGGCGGACACCGGACCTGGCTCTGGCGCTGATCTTGTGGTCCGGGTGGTCCGGGTGGTCAGGTCGGGTGGTCAGGTCGGGTGGATGACGCGCTTGCGCAGTAGGTCGAGGTTGGCGCGGCCGTACATCTGCCGCTTGATCATTTTGATCTTGTTGACGGTGCCTTCGACGGGGCCGGAGCTGTAGGGCAGGGTCAGCGCCGGCATAAGAG